>CAKSPO010000044.1 GCA_934481515.1 uncultured Eubacteriales bacterium | reverse complement strand
TGCCTGCAAACACTGCCTGACCCTCGCCAACCGTCAAGCCCGCCTTGGTGTGGTTAAACCATACGTTGTATTCCGCAGCGACATCAATATAGGTCTTGCCTCCGTTGCCGGTTTTCGCCAGCGCATCCAATGCTTCCTTGGTTCCGGCGCCTGCGGCGGTCTTGTAGGAATCCAGTGTGATCAGCGTGCCGATCTTGAAGCTCTTGATTTCGCCTGCATCCACAAGTGCTTTGATTGCATCAATCTTTGCCTGATCGATGTAGGTTGCGAAACGCAGACCGCTGTTCTCGTCCAGACGGACAGAAGCGCCGTTCACGGAAGTGATGATGCCTTCCAGAAGCGTACCGTCAAAGTAGTTTGCGGTGTACTCCGTGCCCTTGAGCACCTTCGTCGCATACAGCTTCTCGCCGCCGACGGTGATATAGTTCAGCTTGCTGCCGTTCTCGTTGGTGGTCGGAATGGTAACAACTGCGTCAGCGTCCGGCGTGTAAACCTTCACGTCGTCCACGGCATAGAAACCGGCAAGCGTCTGTCCCTGCTTTGCTTGGTCGCTATCTTTCAGGACTTTACCGATGATCAGTTTGTTCGCTGCGATACCGATATTCGTCAGGTTGGTGTTGTATGTTCCGTCATACAGACCGTTTACATAAATATCCATCTCTCCGGTCTGGAGATTAAAATAATAGTTGACCGTATTCCATGCACCGTGCTTCATGGTCTGAATACCAGCCAAATCCGGATTCTTTTCTGCAGCTCTGCCGTAACCGTAAACAACCTTACCCGCCTTGAGGTCAATGGTAACGAAGTTCAGCCAATACTTGTTCGCTCCGTCAATGGTATAATTCTGGAACTGCGGAACAATCATTCCGCTCGCATCCTCAGAGAGGTAATACCGTGCCGAAACAGCAACCGTACCATACACGGAAGCCACAGCAGGCGTCTTCACCTGCAGGTTCTTGTCGGCGTTGTTTGCGTCGGTCAGATCAATCTTGATGGACTTGTTGCCATTCGCTTCCCAGACGGTCATACCCGTAGCACCGAGAGAGTTGAAGAAGTGCTTGTCGTCCTTTGCAATGGTCGCACCTGCCGTCAGATCCTCAAAGTCCTCAGTCGTGGGCGTGAGCTTCAGAGCGCTCAGCTCGTTGATCTTCTTAATGGTGCATCCGCCAAAATCCACATAGTTCAGATCGCTGAAGTCTTCCTGCGTGCTCGTCGCATATGCGCCAACGTTCTTGTTGCACTTCGCAACAATCAGCTTTCCGGTGGGAACGTTGAAGTTGGTTGCGCCGGTGATGTACTTCCATCCGCCGGAATAATACTGTGCCTTGTAGCCGGTGCGGACAAATACCAGTGCTCCGTTGACATACGTGCGCTGAGCGCCGGTTGCGGTGTCAAATTCCACCCGTACCGTGTTCCATTCGTCAAGCGTCATGCAGACGTTGTTGGAAAGCACTGCCGTTTTGGTAGAATCATAAACCAGACCGCTCTTCAGGTTAATGTTGAAGAGGGACAGGAAAGAGCAGTTCTGCGATGCGTTCGTATCGGGGTTCGTGACCGAGTAGTTTGCAAACTGTACCTCCAACGTCGGATCCGCGCTGGTCGTGGATGCGAAGTGAGGACGATACTTCAGCTCGATGGAATAAATGCCGTTCCGCAGTGTTGCATTGTCCACAAACAGGGACTTGTCTGCGTTGCCACTGTAGGCGTTGCTTGCAGTGCAGGATCCTGCGAAAGGAACCCTTACGTAGTCCGCTGCAACAACCTTGGATTCAAGGTTCGTGTTGCTTCCGACTTCGTTGGTGGTATTCGTCAGCGGGAACTGAGCAGGATCTGCCTTCTTTACCTTCACGTTGTCCACCTTGACCGTGCCGTTCAGAGCAGAGATCGTGGAGGCAACATTGTTCGTTCTCGGTACTGCCCAAAGGGTGATGCCCTTCAGTCCGTCGCCGTTCTTGGAGAAGGAATTTGCCTTGCATTCACCGGAAACCGAGAGAATACCGTTGGCATAAACTTCATATACGTTGGTTTCCAGATTGACAAGGAACTGCAGCTTGTTCCATGCGTCAGCCTTCAGCGTCTTGGCATTGACCACAGAACCGCCGTGCTTTGCACCTGCAAAGACAGGCGTTGCGCCAAGAGTGATCTGGCAAAAGTCCACATCTCCGCCGGAGGTCTTTCCCTTGATCTGGAACGCGCCCTTGCCGTCTGCAGGCAGATAGTAATCCATCTCTACAACAATATAGGTGCCCACATTCGACGCCTTTACGCCGCTGAAGGAAAGAATGGCGTTGTAGTTGATGTTGGGAGCAGAAGTGGCTGCCGTAATATAATTGGCAAGGTCAGGGGTGGTGCAGTAAAGATTTACTGTTTGTTCGTTGTAGGTCAGCGTACCGATTGCTCCGGCCTCGCTTCCGTTGGTGGTCACCGGGTAGTCTTTTCCACCCTCTGTAAAGGTGGTCCCGGAGAACGTACCGAACTTGTAGTTGTTAGTATCTTTTCCTTTCGCGTCTTTTACCCGCAGCCAATACACCTTCGTCGTATCGGAGGGATCGGCGCCCAGCGTGAAGCTCATTTCACCGTTTTCTGCTTTTGCAAGCGACGGCCAGTCCGATGGCTTCGTAAAATTGCTGAAATCCTGCTCGTACAGAACGCCGTCTGCATTTTCCGTTGCAAAGGAGGGCAAAACCAGCATCGGAACAATCATCAGGATTGCCAATGCGATTGCGGTCGCCTTGCGAAGGTTGCTTTTGAATGTTTTCATAGATAAAACCTTTTCTCCTTAAAAATTTTTGGGGGTCGCGATGGGAGCACCATGCTCCCGGGGAAGCAGAACATTGACTTTCCTGTCACCTCCGTCCGTTTTTTCGGAGTTTTTGCCTCTTCCTTGGGCTGTGAAAAGCGGTTGTAGTGTGTCCGTGCAAGACCTCATGAGAGGCTTGCCTGCGGATGCCGTTTTACGGCTGTCATTTTACGGTTTGCGGTCACAGGTGCAAAAGCGCCGTTCTCGTAGCCTCCGCCGTTTTCACATTTTCTGTCGCAGGAAGTGATTCCTTCCCGGTGAACAGCAGTTCTTTATGGGAGAGATGTCCTTTGGGTTCTCCCCCGCCCCGCAGGCACCTTTGGGTGCCTGCGGGGCTTTTTCGTTCCCGGGGAAGGGAACGAAAAAATCAAAATTTGGTAAATTGTGGGCGTTTGTTCCCGGCGGAATAAAATCGCACCGGAATGATTGTTCGGATTTTTTTAGAAGCGGGCGGGCAGACCCGCGCGGGTTGCGCCTGCCTCCTGCCGGGGAATAAGAGATTTTTCTCGCCCGGCAAAAGCCGGATGCTGGAAATAACCGATAGAAAAACAATTTTCCCGGCGCTGCACAACCGTTCCGGTTCCCACCGAGACCGTAGGGGCGGGGTCTGCCCGCCCGCTTCTAAGGAAGCCTCACAGCCATTCCGGCAAAAGCCGAAGCGCAAGGAATTTTTTATCTCGTTGCAAATCCGGGAACAGTTGTCCCCGGATCCGCAATGCCTTTCAAATACGGCGCTTATTTTTTGCAGGTTACGGTTGCTTCCGTAATCGCTTTGTTGAGGATGCCGATGTTGACCTTTGCCCAGTCTGCCGCGCTGCCTGCATAGGTCACGCTCTTCAGCTTGACGCAGTTGCAGAACGCACCGGCATCAATCAGGGTCAGACTCGTACCGAATGTCACGCTCTCCAGCGACTTGCAGCCTTCAAACGCGTCGTCCTGAACTTCCTTCGCCGCAGAGAGGTCAATGGTCTTCAGCGCGTAGCACCACCGGAATGCATAGGAGGCTACACTCTCCACCTTTCCCATCTTCACATCCGTCAGCTTCTCGCAGTGCTCAAACACATTATTGCCGATGGTGGTCACGTTTTTCAGATCAATCGCGGTCAGGTTCACGCACTTTGCAAAGGCGTTGGAACCGATCTCCTTGAGCGTAGACGGAAGCGTGATAGACGCAATGGGAGTGTTCTTGAATGCATAGATGCTGATCTTGGTCACGCCCTCAGGGATGACGACGTTGGTCAGCTTGACGCAGTCCTGAAGAACGTTGGCTCCCATATCCTTCAGCTTGGCGTTGAAGGTCATGGAGGTCAGGTTGACGCAGTCCGCAAATGCCGCGCTTCCGATGGTTTCCAGCGTTGCGGGGCAGGTAAAGGACGAGATCGCGGTACCACGGAAAGCTTCCTGACCGATGGAGGTCAGCTTGTCGGAAAGCTCCACGGTGGCAAGCTTCGTGCAGCCGGAGAACATATCGCTCGGAATCTTCGTGATTCCCTTGATGGAAACCTTCTCCAGAGAAGCGCAGTTGCTGAACAGTTTGCCGCTGATCGAGGTGATCGTCGTAGGAACGGTAATCTCGCGCAGGGATGTGCAGTCGCCGAATGCGTTGGTGTTAAGGGTCGTGATGGAGCCGAGATCCACCGAAGTCAGCGCCGAGCAGCCGAAGAACGCACCGTAGCCGACGGTCTTGACCGATGCAGGGAGCTTCACGGAGGTCAGCTTCTTGCAGTTTTCGAAGGTTCTGGTTCCGATGGTTTCCACGTTCTTGAAATCAAAGGAGGTGAACTCGCAGCCGCTGAACAGATAATCGCCCAGCGACTTGACAGATGCCGGAAGATCAACAACTACCAGTTTTTCGCAGTTTTCAAACACTCTGGCTCCGATTGTGACAAGACCCTCGGACAGCTCCAGCTTCTCCAGTGCCGAGCAGCCGGAGAACACCTCGGCTCCCAGCTCCGTAACGGAACCGGGAATCTTGATCTTGGTCAGCGCAGTGCATCCCTTGAATGCCTTGTCGCCGATTTTGGTCAGCGTGTCTGCAAAGTTGATTTCCGCCAGTCCGGTGCAGTCCGCAAACGCGCCGGCACCGATTTCCGTGACCGTGTCCGGAAGCGTCATGGAGGTCAGCTTGGTCAGACCCTTGAACGCCTCATCCGGCAGACGGGTCAGACGCTTTCCGAAGCTGACCGTGGTCAGATTGGGAATTTCGTTGACCCGCAGAATTCCGATCCGGGTCACGGTGTCTCCGATGTTCAGAATCCGGACAGGACTCTGATCGAAAACGTGATCGCTGACAAAGGTCAGGTTTGCGTTCAGCGTGACCTGACGGAGCTTCGGGCAGTCCGCAAACGCGTACCGCTCGATCTCTTTGAGCGAGGTCGGCAGAGTAATCGCCTGCATATTCGGGCAGCCGCGGAACGCGCCCTCACTGATGTACTTGACCCCTTCCGGAATCACAACGTTTTTCAGCTCCGCGTTGGCGCCGATCATGTCCGCGGTAATCCGGGTGGTTCCCTCCGGGAGCACCAGCTCCTTCGGCTCCGCCAGGGGTTCCTCCGGCTCTGTGGTCGGTTCCTCTCCCGCAGCGGTGGTGACCTCGCCGGACGAACCGGTCGTTCCATCCTCCCCGCCGCCGCAGCTGTCGCAGGATGCAAATGCCGCAACCGTTACCAGCATAAGAAGGAGTACCAGAATCAATCTTTTCATATTATTCCTCCGTAGCATATTTCAGTTTCTTTGCTTCCGCAAAAGCATTTCTGATTGCCTCCGCCGCATTGTTTGCAAGCTCGGACGTATCCTTTGTGTTCCGGAAGACCGGAATCTGCGACATGGAAACCGCGTAACCCGTCAGCTCCAGTCCCTCGTCGCCTGCCGTGTAGGTCTTTCCGGTGTTCAGATCCTCCCACTCGCCTGCGGGCAGGTAGATGTCCCGGCTCGTCTCGCCGCAAAGCTCCGGAGCCACCAGGAACGCGCCGCCGAACAGATATTCGTTGTTGATATCGTATACCTTCCGGTCATTCTGCCAGCCGAGAATCAGGTGCCGCATGACCGGCATGCCGGTCTCGCAGGCAATCTTGGAATACGCGCGGATGTAAGGGAACAGATCCTCATGCAGTTTGGTATACACACGGTAGATGTCGGTGGTAACTGCGTCTCCCTGCTCCGCGAAGTCGTAGGGGCGGCGCACCTTGCCGTGCGTCTGCATACAGATGGTGAACGCCGTGAACTCGGTTCCGCGGACAAACACCCTGCCCTCGCCCTCCAGATCCGTCGGAGATTCGTGAATGTACTGGTAGCCTGCCATATCGTAGCTGATGAAGGGCACGCCGGAAAGTCCGGTGCTCAACATCGAATTGACCTGCCACTGCAGCCGGGAGAACTGGCGGCTCTGGTCGCCCGCCCAGATGAACGGGTACCGCTGAGAGCCGATGCCGCCGCCGCGCGTGAAGCACATGCCGCCGTCCGGCTTCGCATTCAGAATCCGGTGGTATTCCGCGCAGAACTTGACCGGATACCAGTGATGCGCACCCTGCGTCGGCTGTCCCTTGTCGTGGAAGCGGAGCGTGCGGTTTTCCGGCAGAAGCTCGCAGAAGTCGATCTTCGCGCCGTCAACGCCAACCTCGTTGGCAAGTCTGCCCCAGATTCCGTCAAAGAACCATTCTACGGCTTCCGGATTGGTCACTTCCACATAGTTGTGTCTCCGCTGTGCCGTGCCGTAATCCGGGTTGTTGAGCCACTTGAATACGTCGGGCAGGCGGTTGATGATCGTGCCGTCGTCGCCGAGCGCGGTCAGAAGATACTCGTTTTCCTTTCCTTCCGGAATGTCGGTGTCATATACGGAGCCCATGCAAAGGTAGGTCAAAACCTTTTTGCCCATGCCGTGCAGGGTCTCGCAGATCTCCTTCAGCTCGTTCCAGCGATCCTGACGGTACGTCGGCCAGCCCTCCATGATGATGCCCGTCCACGGAAGATTGTACTCCTCCATTTTGCGCACCATGGTCATAACGCCTTCCTTGGTGGAAAAGTCCGGCGAATACCGGCAGACCAGCATACCGAACATCCAGTCCTTCGGCATGGAAGCAAAGCCGCTCAGGGCGCTGTAACCGTAAAGAACGTCGGAAACGTTCTCGGTCGTGAAAACATAAAGATCCACCGGTGCCTTTTCAATCGTCGCAATCCACGTTGTCTTGCGCGTAGCGCCCAGGTCAAGCTTCATGTGCTCGTACCGGTTGAAGAACAGTCCGGAGCCGCGCGAAGAGCAAAGCACCGGAATGACCAGATAGCACTGGTCGATCAGATCCCAGATGTCATAGGTGTACAGATCCAGCACCTTTCCTCTCTGGTTGATGCTCTCGCTCCGCTCACCCGTTCCGTACACCGCCTCTTCCAGCAGAAGCTTGCCCTTGAGCATGCTCCCCTCCGCCGAGGCGGAAATATCCGTCACCGTCGCGGCAACCTTGCCGGAGGGGGTACGGAATTCCGCGCTATCCTTCCGCGGGTTCAGTTTGACGCAGCTTCCGTCCGGTGCCTTGACCGTCAGAATGTCGCTCCGCTCGGTAACCGTCAACTCCTCGGTCTCGCAGACGAAGTTCTCCTTCAGGCTCCGCGCCAGCTGCTGGCAGGCGCCCATGTCGTCAAAGGTTCCAGTCTGCGCATTGATGGACTGAAGCCGCCAGCCGTGATTGCCCGTAAAGCTGATCCGGCAGGGGGTTTTATCGGTGCCCATCGAAAAATAAACAAAATTCTTTTTAATATCCGTAAAAATCATCCGCTTTGTCTGCCTCCACAGATTCAGTAAGTGAGTGTTTTGACATATGCAAACACTTCTTCAATTGCGGGAAGAACGTCAGCTGCCGTTGCGGAATCGGTCTCCATGTTGTAGAACACCGGCAACTGGGACCAGCCGACCGCATAATCCTTCAGAGTCTGACCGGACGCGCCAACCGTATAAACCGTTCCGGTGTTCAGATCTTTCCACTTGCCTTCGGGGAGATAAATGTCTCTCTTCTGCGCGCCCTTCAGCTCCGGCGCCACCAGGAATGCGTCTCCGAACAGATATTCGTTTTCAATATTATAAACGTTCTTATCGTTCTGGAACTTGAGAATCAGGTGTCTGACCACCGGCATACCGGTCTCGCAGGCAATGTTGGAGTACTCGGTGATGTAAGGAGTCAGCATCTCGTGCAGCTTGGTATATGCCTGGTAGATGCGGGTGGTGGTCAGGTCGCCCTCCTCCGCAAAGTCGTAGGAGCGGCGCACCTTGCCGTGCGTCTGGGCACTGATGGTGAACGCCGTGAATTCGGTTCCGCGGATGAAGACGCGGCTCTCATCTTCCAGCTTCTGGGAAGCGCTTCCGTACTGATAACCGGACATATCGTAACTCATGAACGGAACGCCGGAAAGTCCGGAGGAAAGCAGGCAGGTCAGCTGCCACTGCAGACGGGAATATTGCCGGGACTGGTCGCCGCCCCACATGAAGGGATTGCGCTGAGAACCGATGCCGCCGCCGCGCGTGAAGCACATACCGCCGTCCGGCTTTGCACTGAGCTTGTTCCAGTAGAGACTGCAGAAGTAGGTCGGATACCAGTGATGCAGAATGGTGGTATCCAGGGTCTTATCATACAGATCGTAATCATAGGAAACATCCGGAAGCTCCTCGCAGAAGTCAATCTTCGCTCCGTCAATCCCGACATAATTCGCAAGCGAATCCCAGACCGTATTGAAGAACCAGTCCACCGCCTCGGGGTTGGTCACATCCAGATAGTACCATCTTGTTGCCCCTGCGCTGTCCGGGTTGGTGGTTCCGGAAGGAAGCACCGGAATCGAGTTGGATCCGTCTTTCGCCATCATCAGATAAGCGTCCGTATATCCGTTGGCTCTCATTGCGGGATCCCCGGCGCGGATGTAGCACATGACCTTCTTTCCGAGCGCGTGAACCTCATCGCAAAGCTTTTTCCAGTCGCTGGAGTTTGTGCTTGCGTAGGTACCGAATCCCTCCATAATCACGCCGGTCCACGGCAGTCCGTATTCCTCCATCTTTGCCATCATCAGGCGCACGCCGTCGGTGGTCTGAAAATCGGGAGAATACCGGCAGACCAGCATTCCGTAGGTCCACTCCTCCGGAACGTCCGCAAAGCCGCTCAGGGCGCTGTAACCGTAAATGGAGTCCGCAATCTTCTCGGTTGCAAAGATGTAGCAGTCCATCGCAGAGCCCTTGACATCCATGCTCCACGCATTCTTGTTCGTCTTGCCGAGGTCTGCGGTCATGTACTGATAAAGGTTGACAAAGATGCCGTAGCCGACCGAGCTGTTGAACAGCGGAATGGTCATATAGCTTGCGTTCACCCTGTCCCATATATCGTAGGAATACATGACGATCTCTTTGCCGCGCTGGTTTGCGGCGTTGAAGCGCTCACCGGTACCGTAGATCGCCTCGTCAGCGGTCAGCGTTCCGCCGATGGAACTTCCCGCGTCGTTGGAGGAGATGGAATTGACCGTGGTTGCCAGCGTTCCCTTCACCGTGTAGAAGGAGATTGCAAAGGTCTTGGTATTGATCTTTGCCTTCGTGCCGTCCGGAGCGGTCACGGTCAGCGTGTCGCCCTCGGTCGCATAGGTCATCTTTTCGGTGTTGTTGACCGGCTCCTCTCCAAGCGATACCGACAGATACTGGGAAGCACCGATGTCGTTGAACGCCTCGTCTTCCCCGCCCTTGGTCTGGATTCTCCAGCCGTGATTGCCCGTAAAGGTCAGGCGGCAGAAGGTTTCGGATGCCGTGCTGGCTCCGACGATGAACTGAAGCTCCTTCTCCTCTTTCTTCGTGACCTCCACAGATCCCGTGGTTCCCGCGAACAGAAGAGAATAGTCATCCGCAATGGTCGCCTTCTTTCCGATTTCGTCCAGCGTCATCACTCTTCTGGTCAGATAGTTCATTGCACTGACCAGACCCGTCTCGTTGGATGCCAGCAGAACGATCTTTTCGCCGACCACCTCAATGACAAACGCCGCGCCGGACTGACCGGCGAGTTTGGAGGTCAGCTTGGTCGGCTCGTCACGGTTGGTCTTGTTCAGTCTGCCTGCAACGGCAAGAACGATTTCCGTGGCGACCGATTTCCCCGTCATACCGTCCACCGCCGTCACCGTCGCGCCGGTTGCCGTCTTGATCTTTTCCGCCAGCTGATCGCAGGCGGAAAGCACCGCGGACGCGCATCCGTTCGGGTAGACGATTTTGTAGCTGCTTTTTCCGCCCGATGCAATGGTGAGTGTTCCGCCCGCCGCAGCGGTCGTCTTGTCACCGGAGAT
Organism: uncultured Eubacteriales bacterium; assembly: GCA_934481515.1. Taxonomy (GTDB): domain Bacteria; phylum Bacillota; class Clostridia; order Oscillospirales; family CAG-272; genus UMGS1865. The sequence continues at coordinate 3,325 of CAKSPO010000044.1, read as the reverse complement.
CGCGGAGCCGGCACCGTCCGCTCCCGCCAGGGTAATTCCGTCCCCTGCCGCAGAGCATCCGACACCCAGAATCATGCAGAACAAAAGAAGAAGGGCAAGTACTCTTTTTTTCATTTTGTTTCCTCCGTGGGTTTTGGATTTTTTGTTGAATACACACAAAGATGACGCGGTTCTTCGCCCGAAAGTCCAAATCGAAAAGCCTGTTTTGGTGCAAAATAGACAAAATCCAATTGGGCGTTCTCTGGTTCAAAACCGATTTTGTGCCAGAATCGGTCGTTTTTTTCGGATTTTCCGACAGACCGAGACTGCTTTATTGTAGCATTTCTACAATCGCTTGTCAAGAAGCAAAGGGATTTATTTTTCAAAATTCATTAAATTTTTATTTTTGTTGACTTTGTCTCGGAAAAATGCTACAATAGGTTGCACAGCAGGCTCCGCCGGGCAGGAAGACGCCTGCCGGGAACCTCGGTTCCGTGACGGCGCGAGCCTGCCAAAGCAAGGCAAACTCCGACTGCGCGAAACAATACCGTTTTGCCATTATCTCCTACAGAAAGAGGTTTTTCCGATGGAAATGAATCTTCAGAAGCTTTCCGAACTGCTCCGCTCCGACACCGTTAAAAACATCATTCTCGATACCGATGCCTACAACGAGGTGGACGATCAGTTCTGCCTCGCCTACTGCATGCGTTCTCCGGATCGCGTGCGCCTGCTCTCGGTCAATGCAGCCCCCTTCCTCAATGACCGCTCGGTTTCCCCTGCCGACGGCATGGAAAAAAGCTATCAGGAAATTTTCAAGGTCATGAAGCTGGTGGATCCCGAAGCGAATATTCCCGTCTGGCGCGGCTCCGACCGCTTTCTGGAAAACAAACAGACCCCCGTGGAATCCCCTGCGGCGGACAACATCATCCGCACGGTGACGGAGAGCCGGGAGCCGGTTCTGATCGTTGCAATCGGAGCCATCACAAACGTTGCCTCTGCGCTCATCAAGCGCCCGGAGCTTGCCAAAGAGACCGCGGTCATCTGGCTGGGCGGATGTGCTCTGCACGCCAATGATACCACCGAGTTCAACATGATGCAGGATATTGCGGCGGCACAGGTCGTTTTCGACAGCGGCATCCCGCTCGTCCAGATTCCCTGTGAGGGAGTCTGCACCGAGATGGTCACCACCGTTCCGGAGCTTGACCATTATCTCGGAAACAAAAACGCGCTCTGCGACTACCTTGTGGACAACGTGCGCGTGGAATGCGAGAAGTTCTATGCCTGCAGCCGGATCATCTGGGACATCACGGCGGCAGCGATCCTGATCTGCCCCAACGGGAACCGCATGGCGGAAATTCCGCGCCCCAGAATTACCGAGGACAGCGACCGCCCGCGCGTCTGCTACTACGCAAACGACCGGACACGCCCGCATTATCTGTATGTGTACAAGCTGTACCGGGACGCAATTTACGGCGACCTGTTCCGGCGTCTCAGCGGCGGGAAGAAAGGAAACTGAACCATGGAAAAGAACGTTCTGGTCATCGGAAGCATCAATGTCGATTATGTAATCCATACCGAGCGGCTCCCGAAGCTCGGAGAAACGCTGACCGGCAGCGACTTCTCCATGAATTTCGGCGGAAAAGGAGCCAATCAGGCAATCGCGCTGGCAAAAACGGGAAGCCGCGTCAAGATACTGGGAGCCGTCGGGAACGACCTCTCCGGTGAACTCGCGCGTAAAAATCTGGAATCCTTCGGCGTGGACTGCACCGACGTTCTGCAGGTCTCCGCTCCCACCGGAGCGGCGGTCATCACCGTCTGCGGAGGAGACAACCATATCATCCTCGACATCGGAGCCAACGCCTTTGTCACACCCGACGCCATCGCCGCGCGGGAGCACCTGTTCGATTGGGCGGACGTGGTGATCATGCAGTACGAAATCCCCATGGAGTCGGTGCTTTTTGCGGCACGTATGACGAAAAAGCACGGAAAAAAAGTATTTCTGAACCCCGCTCCCGTCAAATCCGCCGAACCGGAGCTGTTCCGGTTCGTGGACATGATAATCCCCAATGAATTTGAAGCACAGCTCCTCACCGGCATCTTTCCGGGGGACGAAGCGACCGCAGAAAAAGCAATCGACGCCCTCCTCGCACTCGGCTGTAAGGATGCACTGATCACCCTCGGAAAGCGCGGCTGCGCCTACACGGAGAGAGGCAAGGTTCACTTTGCCGGAATCTATCCGACCGCGGTCGCAGACACCACCGCCGCCGGCGACAGCTTTATCGGAGGACTCTGCAAAAGTCTTTGCGAAGGAAAAAGCATGACGGATGCCGTCTCCTATGCCTCCGCAGTCTCTGCCATCACCGTCAGCCGCCCCGGCGCCGCCGTCTCTATCCCCACCGCCGATGAGGTCTCGGAATTTCTCAAAACGCACACCATGTGCTGAATTTTGTACCGGTTTGCAAAGCGCCTGTGCAAGAAACCAAACAGAGACCTTCCGCAAAAAACAGCCTTATCAAAAACGGAGGCACTGACGAAGCAATCAAAAACACAAGTGAAACGCGTGGTATGCACTGACCCTTCAAGGGCAAAATGCTTGCAGAGTCCAAAGGCTCATTGAAAAAGTTCGCCAACCGCAAATACTTTTCTGGCAGCCGCTAAAGCGGCTGTCTCAGACTGTAGACCACCTCTGGTGGTAGCAGCCTGTAGACCAAAAAGCACTCACGCGGAAGCAAAAGTCGAGGCGTGAGTGCTTTTTGAAGTTGTTTTTCGCTAAAGGCTGCAATGCAACAGCCGGGATCTCTTATCCGTTCCCGGCTGTTTCTGAGGAAACAGAATTCCGTCCCGAAAAATGTATAAAATATTCAGCCGTTTTTTCTGTACCACCCACTGGTGCAGAAAAAAGGAAAAGCCCGAAAAAAAGAAAAGCAGCCCCCGCCGGGGCACAGCCAAAGCCTTCCTCTGCGCCGGAATATTTTCCGGTAAAATATTTGCGAAAAAGCTTGACAAAATCATTTTTTCGTGCTATACTAATCACTGCGAACGGAAATGACGCAAATGTCTCTTGGCGTTAACCTGCCGGTGTGGCGGAACAGGCAGACGCCCGGGACTTAAAATCCCGTGATACGCGAGTATCGTACCGGTTCGATCCCGGTCACCGGCACCAAGGGATGGCGTGTTTTCCGGAAGCATTATATCGCGGAGTAGAGCAGCCTGGTAGCTCGTCGGGCTCATAACCCGGAGGTCGTGAGGTTCAAATCCCACCTCCGCAACCATATCGTGAAGCCAAAAAAGATATCATGGCTTCGAACCCCCGAAATCTCACGATTTCGGGGGTTTTTCTCGCGTT
>CAKSPO010000043.1 GCA_934481515.1 uncultured Eubacteriales bacterium | reverse complement strand
GAAACGATAAAAAGAGAATATCCGGAGGCGGAAATTCTGATGGGAACCTCCACCGCCGGGATCGCACATGCGGCAATTGCAGCGGAGTTTCTCGGATTGCCGATGGGATATGTCCGATCCGGTGCCAAGGATCACGGCAGACAAAACCGGATTGAAGGGAAACTGGAAAAAGGGCAGAAAACGGTTGTCGTGGAGGATCTGATTTCCACCGGCGGCAGTGTAATCGAAGTGGTGGATGCCCTGCGTGAGGCGGGAGCCGAGGTACTCGGAATTGTCAGCATTTTTACCTATGGAATGAAAAAGGGGCTTGCACGGCTGGAGGAAGCAAACGTCCGGAACGTCAGCCTGACGGATTTTGATACGGTTGCGGAAATGGCAGGCGAAGAGGGCTATATCGCCCGGGAGGACATCCGCCGGCTGATCGCATTCCGCAACAATCCCTCGGATGAGAGCTGGATCGGAGCGTGAGTACAATCAAAAACGTGATTGATATTCTGGATCTCTCCACAAAGGAGATAGATTCCCTGATGGATACAGCAGAGGAGATGGCAAAGCATCCGGAAAAATATGAGGATGCACTCAGACATCGGACGCTTGCCGCACTCTTTTTTGAACCGTCTACCCGGACCCGTCTGAGCTTCGAATCCGCAATGCTGTCTCTTGGCGGCAATGTCATCGGCTTTTCCGATGCAGGCACCTCTTCGACAACCAAAGGGGAGACCCTTGCAGATACCGTCACGGTCGTCTCCGGATATGCGGACATCATTGCCATGCGGCATCCGAAGGAGGGCGCAACGGCAGTTGCGTGCGAACACGCCTATATTCCGGTCATCAATGCCGGGGACGGAGGGCACTACCATCCGACACAGACTCTGGCGGATCTTTTGACCATCCGGCGCGAAAAGGGAAGGTTGGATCACCTGACCGTCGGCATCTGCGGCGATCTTCGGTACGGCAGAACCGTGCATTCCCTGATTGACGCCATGGCACGCTATGAGGATGTCCGGTTTGTTCTGATTTCTCCGCGGGAACTGACACTTCCGGGTTTTGTCCTGAACGGAACCCTGCAGAAAAAGCACATTCCTTATATCGAGAGCGTCTCTCTGGAGGAGGTCATCGGAACGCTTGACGTTTTGTATATGACCCGCGTGCAGAAGGAGCGTTTCGACAGTGCGGAGACCTACGGGCGGCTGAAGGATGTGTATATTCTGACCGCAGAGAAACTTCGGGCGGCAAAGAAAGATATGATCATTTTGCATCCCCTGCCGCGCGTCAATGAGATCGCGTCGGAAATTGACATCGACCCGCGCGCCTGCTATTTCAGACAGACCGTCAACGGGAAGCTGATGCGCATGGCACTCATTCTGAAGCTGTTGTCGGAAAAGGACCTGCCGGATGCAGACAGGTGCAAGGGGGTTCCCTGCGACGGAGCAGGCTCTGTATGCACCAACCCCCATTGCATCATTTCCGTGGAACGAAACCTGCCTCCCCGTTTTTACCGTGATGCGGAGGAGAAACTGCATTGCGCGTATTGCGACGCAGAAGCCGCCGCCCAAAACGTTTTTCGGGCAGAAAACGGATAACAAAAAACAGAACGGCTTCGGATCATAATCATACTTGCTTTATTTACGATATTTACTTTCTCTGCGTGTACAAATAACAAATCCGCGTCTGCAACAGACAAGGAACAACAGGGATCAGAAAAATTAAACGATAAAAATGAGGATAACCGTTCAGACAAAGACGCTTCGGTAAGGACGCTTTATCATTTCCCCTCAATTTTAATGGGGATTCGCTATCCTTCAAAAAGTGATTCGTTCTGCCTGCATTCGTGCTGTTCCGGATCTTCTTTGCGGTTTTGAAAATTGCACAGATCAAAGCATTTGCAAAGGGACAGGCACTTTGTCCGAAATGGTGCCGGGTATTTCCCATGCCTGCCGGCATGCTGATTGCCATGCTGCCGGGCATGTTCGGCACTCTGCCCTTTTTCAATGCACTTTCCTGCGCGCGGATTGCATGCGGGAATCTCTGGATGTTCGGCGGATTGCTTCCTGTAATGAAAAAAGTTCAGAGGACGAAGAAGAACCGGGCTGAACGGGTATCGGCAAATACATATGGGTCATAAAATAAAGCCGCAGAAGCGGCTTTATTTTATGCTATGCCATATATAACCGGATAACGGAATCCGTGGAAAAAGTCCGAAGGCACCTGTTGTGTCAGAACGGCTCCGCCAGCGCATCCTCTACCGCATCGGAGAGTTGAATCAACGATAGACCTCCGTCGTTGCACAGTTTTACAAATTGTTCCGCTCTCTGCAGGTCAGAAAATATGTCAGAAAAGCTCAGAAGCGACGCACCGTCGGAACGGATTGCATCAATTCCGTAAACGGTGTACGCTTTTTTTCTTTCGTCGAGTACGATGTCTTGTCTTATGCAGTATACGTAGGTCATTTTTCTTTCCTCCTGAACTGTGTCGTATTTTATAGAATTGTGCTTTGCCACTGCAAAATCGTTATCTTACATGTTGGACGCTTTTTCAGACAATATTTTGTTGGATAATATTTTGTAATATATTGACAATATATGCTAATGGGTGTATAATACATGTGTAATTGTTATTGCAATTTTCTCTTGACGAATGGCTCAACTCAAATATCGGCATTTTCATTTCAGGTAAGTTCATGATATCACGCGACCGGGCGGATTTCAATACGCAAGTTTGCAAATATGGCACCCTATTTTGCATCCGGAAAACCGAATATGCGTAAAACAGCTGCAAGGACATATCATTTTTGACTGTTATCGAACCGAATTTGCTTTTTACATTCATTTCAGACGGATGCTGTCAGACAGACCGGAAATACGGAGCCGGAGCGACCGGGAGATAAGATTGCTTTGTGAATACGGATTTTAAGAAGGTGGATTTCAATGGTAGAAAAGCTAAGACAGCTGAAAGAAAAATCGCATATGACCAATCAGCAGATTGCCGAAAAAAGCAACCTTCCGGAAAGTACTGTTGCAAGAATCTTTTCCGGCAAAACGCCCAATCCGACAATCACCACTGCGGTGTCCATGGCACGGGCAATGGGAGGTTCTGCCGCCGATTTCTTCAACGAGGAGAACGGCGGAAAAACGAAAGAGAATCCGGAGCCTGCGGAAAAGGATCAAACGGAGGAATCGACGATTGTCTGCCCGAAAAGCGCTTTTACATTCGAACCCGACAAGTCTGCTGCGGTACAAAACGGAAGCAATCCTTCTTCGCCGCAGGAAAATTTGTTGAAGGAGAGTTCTTCCTTCAAAAAAACATATGAAGAAATCCTTGATTTTTATAAGAACGCCCTGAAGAAGAAAGACGAATGGATTGTAAGGCTGTTCTGGTGCCTGATGGTCATTGTGGCATTCATTTTATTCGTTCTGATATTCGACATTCTGAGTCCGGGGTTTGGATTTGTGAAATACTAGGAATGCGAAAAAACAGAATGCCGAACGCGGAATGATATAATCAACCGCGGCAGACCCGGAAGAAGATTTCTTCCGCGGGGCGGCATTCGAACTTTCACCCGAAGGCAAATGAAAATTAAGAGGGAAGTCATGCATCGTCTCTTTACGGATTTTTCTCGCGAAACCGATGCCTGCATCCCGGACTCCGATGACAGAACCCGGAATTTTTCCAGACCGGATTCTTTTCAAAAGAAAAAACAATCTACCGAATTTATAAAAGCACCTTCGAAGGCAAAGCGTTTCGGAGGTGCTTTTTCTCTTTTCTGTAATATCGGTTCAAGCGAAAAATATGGAAGGCTTCCGCGCACGGATGGGCATTTTATATCAAAGCATGTTGCAAGGAATTGCCGCTTTTTGAACATACTACTGTTGATGACCGGATGTATGGTAAAAACCTTTTCATGGAAGGCGGTAATTTTTTGTACATTCCGGATAAAAAATCACATTCATTTTTTGCTTTGTTTAGGATATAATAACGGCAACGACGGAGGTCGTAAAAAGAAACGGAGGAATTCAAAATGAAAAAGCTTCTCGCAACCATTCTTGCTCTGGCACTCTCCATGACAGCTTTGCTCGGGCTTGTCTCCTGCGGTAACGACGGGGACGGCGAAATCTCGGTCTTCTACTACACCAATGCAGACACCTACATTTCCAGCGTCCGCACCGCCATGGACAAGATACTCAACGATGCCGGTCTGAAATTCCAGAATTATGATGCCAACGGAAGTCAGACAACGCAGACCGAACAGGTCACCACCGCAATTGCAAAAGGTTCCCGCGCTCTGATCGTCAACCTTGTGGATACCAACTCCGATGATGCCGCTCAGAACATCGTAAACATGGCGAAGGAGAAAGGCATTCCGGTAATCTTCTTCAACCGTTCCGTCAAGAAGTCGGTCATCTCCAGCTACGAAAAATGTGCATTTGTCGGAACCGACTACGAAGAAGCAGGACATCTGCAGGGCAAAATGATTGGCGACTATGTGCTTGCCAACTATGACAAGCTTGACCTGAACAAGGACGGCAAGATCAGCTACGCCATGTTCAAGGGGCAGGAAGGCAACCAGGAGGCAATCGCCCGCACCGAATGGGCGGTAAAGGACGCGAATGCGATTCTGACTGCCGCCGGCAAAGCCGAGCTGGTCTACTACGATGCCAGCAATGAAAACAAGTATCAGGTTGACCAGAACGGTCAGTGGTCCGCTGCCGCCGCAAAGGACTATATGAGCACCAACCTCAGCCGCTTCAGCGAATCCAACAACAATATGATCGAGCTGGTTATCGCGAACAATGATGAAATGGCACTCGGCGCAATCTCCGCGTTGCAGGAACTCGGTTATAACAAGGGCGGAGACAGCACGCTGATCCCGGTCTTCGGCGTTGATGCGACCGAAGCGGCAAAGAATGCCATCAAAAACGGCTCGATGATCGGCACCATCAAGCAGGATGCGGAAGGTATGGCAGCAGTCATCTCCACTGTCGTACAGAATCTTTTGAACGGAAAGGCAATGTTTGATTCCATTGCTCCCGAGAAGGTGGTTGGCACATGGAGAGTCAACATTCCCTACGAAACCTATCTCGGCAAATAATATTTTCTTCTCTCTCCGGAGCGGCGTTTGCGCCGCTCCGGGGAAATCCATCCGGAAGGCAGGAAACCAAAATGAATGAAACCAAAAGTACGGCTGCTCCGGTGCTGCTCCGCATGGAAGGCATCGAAAAGGTCTTTCCGGGCGTCCGGGCGCTCGACGGTGTCAATCTGACCGTCAAAGCCGGTACGGTGCATGCCCTTATGGGGGAGAACGGTGCAGGTAAGTCGACGCTGATGAAATGCCTGTTTGGCGTTTACGGGAAGGACGGCGGACATATCTATCTGGAAGGAAAAGAAATCAACTTTCATAACGCCAAAGAAGCGCTGGAAAACGGCGTTGCCATGGTGCATCAGGAACTGAATCAGGCACTCAAACGCAATGTGATGGACAACATGTGGCTCGGTCGGTTTCCGACCGTAGCGCGCGGCATTCCGATCACGAGCGAAAAAAAGATGTATGCCGCCACAAAAGAAGTCTTTGACCGCCTCGGAATCAATGTTGATCCGCGGACGGTGATGAACAAACTGCCGGTCTCCAAACGGCAGATGGTGGAAATCGCCAAGGCGGTTTCCTACAATGCAAAAATCATTGTGTTTGACGAACCGACCTCCTCTCTGACCGAGAACGAGGTGGAGCACCTGTTCCGCATCATCAGAATGCTGCGGGACGAAGGATGCGGAATCATTTATATTTCCCATAAAATGAAAGAAATTCTGGAGATCTCTGATGAGGTTACGGTCATGCGCGACGGTAAGTGGATTGCAACGCGCGACGCAAAGGATATCACTACGGACGAGATCATCCGGCTGATGGTCGGTCGCGAACTGACCAATATCTATCCCCCGAAAACAAACAAGGTGGGCGATGTCCTTCTGGAAGTGGAGCATCTGACCGCCATGTATTCGAAGCTGCACGACGTTTCCTTCCTGGCTCGCCGGGGCGAGATTGTCGGTGTCGCTGGTCTGGACGGTTCCGGCAGAACCGAACTGCTGGAAAACATCTACGGCACGGCGACGCGCAAATCCGGCACCATTACCCTGGACGGGAAGCCGCTGAAAAACCGCTCCGCGCAGGAATCCATCCGAAACGGGTTTGCGCTCCTGACGGAGGAACGGCGAGCAACCGGCATTTTCGGAATTCTCAATATTCGAGAAAACGCCACGATTTCCAGTCTGGACAAGGATCGGACAGGACCCTTCTTAAGCGAGAAAAAGCGCCGGGAAAGCACCGATTGGGTGATCCGGTCGATGCATGTCAAAACCCCGACGCAGGAGACAAAGATCCGTTCGCTTTCCGGCGGAAACCAGCAGAAGGTCATTCTCGGCCGCTGGCTTCTGACCGATCCGACCGTACTTCTGCTGGACGAACCGACGCGCGGCATTGATGTCGGTGCAAAATATGAAATCTACCAGTTGATCATTGACCTTGCCGCAAAAGGAAAAACGGTTCTCATGGTATCCGGTGAAATGCCTGAGCTGCTTGGAGTCTGTGACCGGATTCTGGTCATGTCCGGCGGTCGCCTTGCCGGAGAAGTGGATGCCAAAACGGCAACGCAGGAAGAGATCATGGCACTTGCCGCCAAATTTGCTTAAAAGGGGGACAGAATCATGTCAACAGAAAACACAAAACATAAGAACCGCCTGGCACTTCGTCTGGAAAATTTCCGCGCGCAGTCCCCGGCAGACAAACGCAGAATCGTTACCGACCTGCTTTTCAACAACGCCATGTATATCATCATCTTCATTGCAATCGTTTATGTTGCGATCCGGGTGCCGGCGTTCCTTTCTGTATCGTCCATTGTCAACATCATTTCCCTGACTGCCGCCAAGCTTCCGATCGCCCTCGGCATTGCCGGTGCGATTGTTCTGGCAGGCACCGATATTTCCGCCGGTCGAGCAGTCGGACTGACCGCTTGTATTTCGGCGTCGTTGCTGCAGATGACCACCTACTCCAGCAAGATTTTTCCGAATCTCGGTGTCATGCCCCTGCCGGTGGTGCTTCTGATTGTGATCGCCGTCGGTGCGCTGATCGGTTTTGTCAACGGCTTCTTCGTGGCGAAATTCAAGCTCCACCCATTCATTGTAACCCTTTCCACCCAGCTGATTCTGTTCGGTCTTGTGCTGATGTATCTGATGATCGGCGGCAACAACGGACAGACCCTTTCCGGACTGGATCCCTCCTACACAGACTTTGTGCGCGGTACGCTCTTTAAGATCGGCAACGTTTCGGTTCCGCGCTATGTCCTCTACGCAGTGATTCTGACCGCTTTGATGTGGGTCGTCTGGAACAAAACCAAATTCGGCAAGAATATGTTCGCGGTCGGCTCAAACGAGGAAGCGGCGAATGTTTCCGGCGTCAATGTATTCTGGACGATCGTCATGGTATTTGTCCTGGCAGGAGCGATGTACGGAATTACCGGCTTTATTGAAGGCGCGCGGATTGCTTCCATTTCCGCAAACACTGGTCTGAACTACGAGTCCGATGCAATTGCCGCCTGCGTCATCGGTGGGGTCTCCTTTGTCGGCGGTACCGGTAAGATCAGCGGCGTCGTGGTCGGTGTCTTTCTGCTGCAGATCATTTTCGTCGGTCTGAACTTCCTCTCGGTAGACCAGAATATGCTCTACGTCATCAAAGGTCTGATTATCCTCTTTGCCTGCGCAATTGATATGAGAAAATATCTCGCGAAAAAATAAGAAACAGCCGGGAGAGGAAAATCCTTTCGGAAACGGAGTTTTCTCCTCCCCGACTTTCCAGAGCCGCGGACACCTTCCGTTGTGCACCGGCGGAAGAAGGATCAGCGTTCCGTCAATCGGATGGAGCGGAGCGCCGGTCTGTCCCCGGCTCCGGAAAGCCGGGCTTGCCTATAAAAAACACAGGTATTTTCCGGAACAGGAAGGAGTCGCAAATGGAACAGAATACCGCATCCCGTCCCAAAGGAGGACTTTACGCAAAGATCAGAATGCCGCTGAAGACCGCAAACATTCTGGTAGCTGTCCTTGCCGTTCTTTTGATCGGCGCATTGATTTTCGTAACCCAAAATAACGGCTTTACGGTCAGCTTTGACACCAACGGCGGTACGTCGGTCGAAAGTGTAAAGCTTCTGCACGGGGAAGTGCTTCCGGAGCAGACCGATCCCACACGCGAGGGGTATGTGTTTACCGGCTGGTATACCGACCGCGCCTGCACAAACGCATGGAGCACGCAGGACGGTGTCACCGGCAGTATGACGCTTTACGCGGGCTGGGTGACCGAATAAATCACAGGAACCGTGCAGTCCGACAGAGGGCCGCACGGTTTTTTGTCATTTTAACAGTCATATCCGCATTTTCCTGTTGATTTTTCAGGAAAAAAGATGATATAATAAAAGCAACATCCGACGGAAGGGGGAGTTCGCTTTGAAATATACCGTCTTGGTTGTGGATGATGAACAGGAACTGCGACAGGCGATCATTGAACGTGTGCGCTGGGGTGAGGCAGGTTTTGAGGTCGTGGGAGAGGCAGAAAACGGTGTGGAAGCGCTGGATCTGATTGATGAACTGGAGCCGGACCTGATTCTGACCGACATCCGGATGCCGATGATTTCCGGACTGGAGCTTGCCCGGCGGGTGCGTGAAATGCGTCCGGCAACGCAGATTGTCATTCTCAGCGGCTATGACAGCTTCGAATACGCGCGCACCGCCATTGAATATAACATCATCAGCTATCTGCTCAAGCCGATTTCGTCCGACGAAATGTCCGAGGCTCTTTTTGAAATTCACCGGAAAATGGACGAACGGTTGGGACAGCTGTTCCCGGCACAGGATCCCGACCTGCAGGCGCAGCTCCGTTGCCTGCGGAGCAACGAGTTTCTGCTGCCTCTGATGCTGGGCAGCAATGAGTCGAGGCAAAACGACCGGGAACTGCTGGAACGGGCAAGACTGCTCGGCGTAGTGGCACAGGATGCAGGGACGCCCCGCTTCTGCGTCCTCGTATCCAAGTTCAAAAGCGAGGACGGCGTTTATGTTGCCGATACCAGACACGCGGACTTCATCGGAAACATCTTTGCCAGACACGGAATGCAAACCGTGGGTCTGACCGCCTTTCAGCGCATCATCACCCTGGTGAATCTGAACGGAACGGACATCCTGCCGAACCTTCTGGAACTCCCGTTGACCGAGGTCGTGCAGACCGCGCGCCGATTGCAAAACGAACACTGCACCATCGGGGTCAGCCGCGAATTCGGAGCGCTTTCCGGCTGCTCGGACGCTTATTTTCAGGCAGTGACCGCCCGGCGCTACACCTCGGACGGTGCCGGCGACATCCGTTTCATCAATGACCAGGAGAAGAACGAGGAATTTGCCATCGATCACGCCGAAAAGACTGCCGCCATGCTGGAGCAACTGCTCAAGGTCGGCACCGAGGAACGGCTTGAGGAGTTTGTTGAAGGCTTGTACCGCAACAGCACACCGGAAAACGCAAATCTTGTGGTGGCGCAGATCATTGCAACGGCCTGCCGGGTCATCGGTTCTCTTGCGGAACAGCCGGATGCCATGCACCTGCTTTCCTCCAATCCTCTGTTCTCACGTATTACGGCCAACACCTCAGAGGAAGCGATGAAGCAGGAAATCCTTGATTTTTGCAGACGGGCACAGACGCTGATTACGCAGTCCCGCAAGCGGGAATCCGAGGTGCTGTGCGACCGGTTGATCGAAATCATCAATGAGCGATATTCCGATGAGGATCTTTCTTTGGTCGGTGTCAGCGGAGAGCTGGCAGTCAGCCCGAACTATCTCAGCGCCCTGATCAAAAAAATCCGTAAAAAGAATTTCATTACACTTCTGACCGAGCGCCGTATGAAGGCGGCTTACGATATGCTGACCTGCACCAATCTGCGGATTCAGGAGATTGCCGAGCGGTGCGGCTACAGCGACCAGCATTATTTCAGCTACTGCTTTAAAAAATTTTACGGAGAATCGCCGAATCGCGTACGTCAGCAAAGCAGCGGCGGATCGTCCTGAAGGAGGATTTATGCACGGAAAGCAGATCGGTAAATTCCGGCTTCGTACCATTACCATGCTGTCGGTTACACTTGCCACATTGGTTGCGGTTGCCATCTGCATCACGGTGTTTGCCGCCGTCTACAGCAAAACTGTCCGGCAGGATGCCCGCGTCAATGCCTCCCAGACAGTGGAGCAGACCGAAGCGGCGGTCAGCAACCGGTTGGATGATATGAAAAACAAACTGACCGCTATCAGTGCCGTGGTGCTGGAGAATCCATCCCCGGAAGACTTCAGCCGTCGGATCGCCGCGCTTACCGCAATCGAGCGTGAAATTTTTGCCGTTACGGTTTATGACGCGAACGGCGGGATTCTTGCATCGGTCAGCGGTAACTACCGATTGAAGGAGCACCCCCTGTGCGACCTTTCCTTCGATCGGACGCTTTACGAGGGAACGGAAGGCTTCATTCTGTCTGCTCCGCATGTTCAGACCCTTTATGAGGGGGTCTACCCATGGGTCGTCACACTGGCAGTGCGCACATCGGAGCCGGTTCTCGGCAACGGTACCTATATTGCAATTGACTTCGGCTTTTCCGAGCTTGCCGGCTATGTCGATAAGGTCGGTGTCGGCAGACACGGGTATTGCTATATCGTAGATGATGCGGGGCATCTGATCTATCATCCCCAACAGCAGTTGATTTTTTCCGATCTGCGCGAGGAGGACACCACACGGCTCTCTTTGCTGGAAGACGGTGTACACACAGAGGGAAACGTCATTCATGCCATCAAAACCGCCACCGACAGCCGCTGGCGCATTGTGGGTGTCAGTTATACCGATGAACTGGTTTCGAACGGGCGCGACCGGATTGTCTCAAGCATCGGTATATCGCTCCTTTGCTGTGCGGCAATCCTGTTTGCCGTGCTGCAAATTGATTCGCACATGGTCGGCAAGCCCGTGCGTGAGCTGACGGATGCGATGAAGAAATTTGAAACGTCCGCGACGGGTTTTCAATATACCGGCGGCGGGGCAGCGGTTGTTGAGCTGCAAACGCTTTCCGAAAGCTTTGCGCATCTGACCGGACGCATACAGGAGCTGATGGAGCAGGTCAGACGTGAGGAAACCGCCCTGCGCAAAACCGAACTGAAGGCACTGCAGGCACAGATTAACCCGCACTTTCTGTATAATACGCTGGATTCGATCCAGTGGATGTGTGAGCGGGGGAAGGACGCCGAAGCCGCCAAAATGGTCGGTGCACTGGCAAAGCTGTTCCGCATCAGCATCAGCCGAGGTCACGAGCTGATTCCGCTGGAAAGCGAATTGCAGCATGCAAAAAGCTATCTGCTCATTCAAAGCTACCGGTATCGGGATCAGTTCTCCTACCGGTTTGATGTAGACGAATCCCTGCTCCGTTACCTCTGCAATAAAATCACGCTTCAGCCGCTGATTGAAAATGCCATCTATCACGGGATCGACCGCATGGTGGATGAAGGCGAGATTGTGATTTCGGTGCAGGAAGCGGACGATTGCCCGGACGATATCCTCATCACGGTTTCCGACAACGGCATCGGTATGACCGAAGAACAATGCCGAAAGATTCTGCAAAAAGAAAAAAGCGATTCCACCGGAATCGGCGTCAAGAATGTCAACGACCGATTGAAAATCTGGTTCGGGGAGCGCTACGGCATCACCATCCGGAGCCAGCCGGACGTGGGAACCACGGTCATTGTCCGGATTCCGAAAGTGGAACAGGAGGAACGGTCATGAAACGAATCCGAAAAATCGCAAGCCTTCTGGCAATTTTCCTGTTCGCAAGCCTTCTTCTTTCCTGCGCCGGAGGTCGGGACGCCACCCCGCAGATTGCCGTCATTGTCAAGGCGACCGACTCCGACTTCTGGCACGCAGTGCGCGCCGGAGTCGATGCTGCGGCGATCGAATACAACGTGAAGGTCACGTTTGAAGGACCGGAAAACGAGGAGGACTACGAGACACAAAACCGCATGATTGCCGAGGCGGTCGCGCGGGGAGCAGATGTGATTGTGCTGTCGGCTATCGACTATGACAAAACCGCCGAGGCAGTGAAGAATGCGGTGCGAAACGGGGTACGGGTCATTACAATTGACAGCAACGTCAATTCCGAACAGGTCAGTCAGTTCATCGGCACCGACAATTATGAAGCCGGAATCGCAGCGGCAAAGGCGGCGGTGCAGGAGGGGTTCACAGAGGGCTTAACGATCCGCATTGGTCTTGTCAACTACATGACCGATACAGCCAACGGACGTCGGCGCGAGGAGGGCTTCCGCACGTATATTGCCTCCCTTAATTCCGCAGAGATTGTTGCATCGGTTACGGCCGACAGCAATGAGGCCAGCGCCACTGCCGGTGCCAAACAGCTTTTGGAGCAGTATCCTGATATCAATGTACTGGTCGGCTTCAACGAATGGATGACCCTCGGCGTCGGAAACGCGATCCGCGATACGGGGAAAGCCGACAGCGTCCGTGGCATCGGGTTTGATTCCAATGTCATCTCGATCGGCATGCTGGAAAGCGGCGAGATGGACGCGCTGATTGTGCAGAATCCGTTTGCCATCGGATATCTTGGTGTCCGGAATGCCGCACGGCTTGCTTCCGGAGACGATATCGGCGACAAGGTGATTGCCACATCAATGACAACCGTGACGAAGGACAATCTGTTTGATGAGGATATTCAGAAAATAATATTCCGTTTTACCGGAAAGGAGTGAATCAAAATATGTATACTGCAAACGGAAACCGCTATGCGGATATGACCTACAACCGATGCGGCACATCCGGGCTGAAGCTTTCCGCCCTTTCTTTGGGACTCTGGCATAATTTCGGCGATACGGCACCATATGAAAACATGAAGGCGCTTTGCTTTACGGCATTTGACCATGGCATTACGCATTTTGATCTTGCCAACAATTACGGTCCGGAGCCGGGGAGCGCAGAGCGCAACTTCGGCCGCATCCTGCGCGAGGAATTCGGTGCTTACCGCGACGAGATGATCGTCAGCACCAAGGCAGGATACACCATGTGGGAGGGACCCTACGGAGATTGGGGAAGCCGCAAGTATCTGCTTGCCAGCCTGGATGCAAGCCTTGCCCGGCTGGGACTGGATTATGTGGATATCTTTTATCATCATCGTCCCGACCCTGAAACGCCCCTGGAGGAAACCATGTGGGCGCTTGCCCGGGCGGTATCCGCCGGAAAAGCACTTTACGTGGGACTTTCCAACTATAACGGGGAACAGCTTCGCAGAGCCTGTGCAATTCTTGACGAGGCGCACTGCCCGTTTGTCATCAATCAAAACCGGTATTCGATTTTCGACCGGACGATTGAGCGCAACGGACTGAAGGAAAGCACAGCTGCACTCGGCAAAGGAATGATTGCCTTCAGCCCTCTGGCGCAAGGGCTTCTCACCGACCGCTATTTATCCGGTATTCCGACAGACAGCCGGATTATGACCGACGGCAGATTTTTGCATGCAGACGCGCTGACCGATGCAAAGCTTGCAAAGATCCGTGCACTTGCCGACCTTGCGGCTTCCCGCGGACAGACACTTGCACAGATGGCTTTGGCTTGGGATCTGCGGGATGGCATCGTGACTTCGGTTCTCATCGGTGCTTCCAAGCCCGCCCAGATTCTCGATAATCTCGGAGCACTCGCCAATACGCGCTTTACGCCGGAAGAACTGTCGGCAATAGACCGCTTGGGCGAATGAGGATTCCACCGAAACCGACCTGCCTGGTACGAGTGTTCATAACAGACCTGCAAAAAGGCGGTCGGACATATTCCTTTCATGCCGGTTTTGCCTGTGATACAAGCGAAAAGCGAAATTTGAAAGGAAACGGATTATGAAAATTACTTACACAGAAAAAGAAAACGGCATCTATTATCCCAATCTGACTTTGCCGACAGGCACAACCTATTCCGTCGGCAAATATGGTCGGGTATATCTTGACTATCTCAAGAGGCATCGGCGGGGTACATATACAACGCTCCTGACAGAAAATCGACTGAATGAGCATTTGCACCAAGTCGATATTGAGTCAAGGGAGATGGTTCTGAAGATCACAGAGGAGATCGCCGTTTTGCACGAGGAATTGGCGAGCACTTGAAAATCGCAGAGCCCATCCGATGGGTACAGGGGATGAATGCTGCCAAGCATGATGCGGAGGAAATCGTGCTTCAGGTTTTCTATGAACAAATCCGATAAACCATAACGCAAACAACCGCTACATACCAGACGGTACAGAAT
>CAKSPO010000042.1 GCA_934481515.1 uncultured Eubacteriales bacterium | reverse complement strand
TACTGCTACGTCCTTGATTTTTCCATATGCACGCAGGAAATTCTCAATCTGTACCGGATAGAGATTTTCTCCGCCGTCAGATTTCCCGCACTGAAGTTTCCGGACACGGTTTGCAGATCCAGTTCCTTCAGGGGATGCTCTCCGAGCGTGACAACGCCGGAGGAATTACTGACCGTAAGAGTAACGTTTTTCGGAACTTCTATCGTCAGATGTTTATCCGAGTTTTCAAATCTCCCATAATATCCGGATTCGCAGAACTCAATGCGCAATTCGTCTCCGTCCAGATACCAGTGCAGCTGCTCCGCCTGTGGCAGATTCTCTCCGGTCTCAGAAACATTCAGCACCGCCGTATCGCTTTCCCGCACCTCGACCACGCCGAGATACCAACTGATGGAAACATGATCCACCAGCTCCGCCTCATATGTAAAATTTCCCGTGCTGTAATTCTCCGAATGGTCATACGCATTTGTCACCATGTAGCCGGAGCCGCATCCTGTCATCGAAAGTACCGGCAATGACATCAGCACCGCACACAGCAAAAAGATCAATGCACGCTTTTTCATACTCAAATCTCCTTTCCGGAGGGATATCCGCCGGCTATGGTGCCGGTCGGCATTTGTTGCAACAATGTTTTTCTTCCCTAAAAGTTTCTTTGCCCTTATGCTTCTCTCAGATCCGGATGCTGGCGGCGGAGCCGTTCCCCTTCTCCGGAATTCGCCTCTGTCGGCTGCAGGTCTGTTTGTATGGTCTTTCCGGATTGCAGGACAAAGATTGCTCCCCGGAATGCCTCTCCCAGTGCAGTGGCAATCTCCTCTTCGGAAAAACTGCAAACACCCGTGGCAGAAAGAGTACACAATCCGTAGGTATAAATCCACATCTGCCGGAAGAGACGCTCCGCCTGCTCCTCGTTTGCGTGGTAATCCCGGATGATGATTGCGATGTCGTCCTCCTTACCGAAGGGAATCACCTGCAAAGCGCGGTCGAAATCTTTTTCTCCTTTGGTCTCCGACATAAAAAGAAGCTGAAACAGGCGCGGATGCTCCTTGGAAAACCGCACCCATTGCATTCCCCGCTTCTTGTATGCCGGGCAAAAACTTTCCGCCGCGCGCATGTAGCCGATGAAGCATTCTCTGGCTTCCGCAAGAACCGCTTCCTTCAGTTCATTCATATCGCGGAACACGGTAAAAATGGGGCAGGAAGAGCATCCGAGCTTTGCACCCAGTGCTCGTGCCGTCAATGCCGATGCGCCTTCCTCTTCAATCAGCTCAAGTGCGCTCCGAACAATTTCTTCCTTTGTGTATTTCGGTTTCGGCGGCATTGCTTCACGCTTCCTTTCTCAAGAAGTTCCCCATCAATGATAATTCTACCGATATTTTTCGGCTTTCAGAAATGGAAACATTTATGCAAAATGCTATATTTTCCGAACTGTCCTTGTATAGTTTAACATATTTTTATCAAAAAGTCAATACTAAAAATATCGAACGGATTCTCAGGGTCAATAAACTCCCGATAGTCCGTCCGACATTTTGCTTTTTTCGTCTCTGATTTTGCCGATTGTGTTTTCGGTTCTGAACTCCGGCATTTTCTTTTCCGGCATGTCTGAAGCGCGCTCAGAGTTCCTTTTCCAGAAGCGCCGTCAGGCGCTCCTTCGGGCAAAAGCCCACCGACGTTGCCACGGTCTTCCCGTTCTTCAGAATGATGACGGTTGGAATGCTTGCCACTCCGAACTGTGCCGCAAGCTCCGGTTCCTCGTCCACGTTGACCTTACCGACCTTTGCCTTTCCCTCGTACTCGTTTGCAATCTCCTCAATTGCCGGAGAAAGCATCCGGCAGGGTCCGCACCATGCTGCCCAAAAATCCAGAAGCACCGGCAGTTGGGATTTCAGCACTTCCTCATTGAAATTGTCTCCCGTAATTTTCAGTTCCGCCATTTTTTGGTCTCCTTCCCGAATGAGTTTTGTCATTTCTTTCGGAATCCGGGGAAAATTGTTCCTTCCGGGTTCCGCAGTTTTATTGTATCACATTTTGTTCCGCAAAAACAGTCTCTGTGCTATTTTTTCCTAAAAAATTCAGGAAACCTTCGTATTTTTGTAAAGAAACGGCGATCCGTCGTCTTGCCGGTTGCACAAATCCGGCGGGGGGAATGCCGCCAGGGTGGTTGTGGGGATTTCTTAGAAGCGGGCGGGTAGACCCCGCCCCTACGAGAGAGATGGTATTTTTTCGTCCAGCAGAAGCCGGATGCGTAATGACAAATAGGATTTTTTTCGCCCGGCGGAGACGGAGCAGAATGAAAAATGTGGATTTTTCCGTCCGGCGGAGACGGAAGTGCAATAAAAAATGATCGCTCTTTATCAAAGATGAAAAATTCCCATGGGAGAATTCGCATTTTTGAAAAGGCGGAAGAAAAGCTTTTGCTTCTCCTGAGAAAAGCCGTTTATTCTGTTTACAGACTGCGGAGCCGCAAAACATCGTTTTGCGGCTCCGCTCCGGGCAGCGGTCGGAATTTGAAATCCGCCCCGCTCTTTCCGTTTTTTGTTATTCCGGTTTGTTTTCTTCCGCAATCTTGGCGGTGATGTTGGAAGGAACGACATCGTAGCCGTTGACGGTATACGTGAAGGATCCGCGTCCCTGTGTCATTGCGCGCAGGGTGATCGGGTAATCCGCAAGTTCTGCCTTGGGTGCAGTTGCAAGAACGACGGTATAGCCTTTCTTTGCCGCCGGTTCCATTCCCATCACGCTTCCGCGGCGCTTGTTGAGATCTCCCATCACGTCTCCGACCAGCGACTCCGGAACAGTGATCCGCAAATCTCCCACCGGCTCCAGAAGCACCGGCGCCGCCTGCTCCAACGCCTTCTTATAGGCAAGAGATGCTGCGGTCTTGAAGGAAATTTCATCCGAGTCCACCGCATGGTAGGAGCCGTCGTACAGGTCTGCCGCAAGGTAGGTCATCGGATAGCCGTAGGCGCCCTTCAGCATAGCATCCTGGATTCCCTTTTCCACTGCCGGATAAAAGTTCTTCGGAACCGTTCCGCCGACGACGGAAACCGTGAAGGTGAGTCCCTCCTCTTCGCCCGGTCCGAACTTCATTTTAACATGTCCGTACTGACCGGATCCGCCGTTCTGCTTCTTATGCTTTCCTTCCACATCCACGTTTTTGGTCAGCTTCTCGCGATATGCGATTTTGGGTGTTTCAAAGCGCACATTCAGTCCGAAGCGGCTCTTCAGGCGTGCCATGAGGACGGCAAGATGCACGTCGCCCAATCCATAGATGAGCAGCTGTTTGGTCTCTGCATCGTTTTCAAACCGGAGGGTATAATCTTCCTCGACCATCTTGGAAATGCTTTGCGAAATCTTTCCCTCGTCTCCCTTGGAAACGGGCACCATGACTTTGACCAGATACGGCGTCGGGAATTCGATGTGCGCGTAACTGAAGGATTTGTTCCATGTGAGCGTATCGTTGGTGTTGGTATTGTTGAGCTTTGCGACCATACCGATGTCTCCGCAGGCAAGCTCCTCGACCTCGGTCTGTTTCTTTCCCTTAATTGTATAGATATGTGCCAGCTTTTCGCTGTCCCCGGTGGTATTGTTGCGCAGAACCATATCGCGCTTGACGGTTCCGTTCATAACCTTGAAGAAGGACATTTTTCCGACGAACGGGTCGGCGACGGTCTTGAACACGAAGATGGCAGGCTCCCCCTCGGGAACGATGTCGATCTCGCTTCCGTCCGTCAGCGTCTCGTGCTTCTTTGCGGTATGGCGCGGGAAGGATTCGACAATCTTATCCAGCATCGTCCAGACACCCCAGAGCTTTGTGGCAGCACCGCAGAATACCGGAACGATCTCGCCGTGAATAATGCCCTCGTGAACCGCGTTGATCGCTTCCATATGCGTAATTTCGGAGCCTTCGAAATATTTCATCATCAGCTCCTCGTCCGTGCTTGCGATGGCTTCCATCAGCATGTCGCGATATTTGACCACTGCCTCGTGCGATTCCTCAGGAATGATTTCCACGCTGTGCCTGCCGTTTTTGTCAAACACGTGCGCCGTCTGGTCGATCAGGTCGATGACGCCGATGACCTCTCCGTCCTTAACCATCGGAATGGTCAGCGGGCAGACATTTTTTCCGAATGTGGCGTGGAGTGCGTCCAGCACACGTCCGAACCTTGCTTCATTGTCGTCGAATTTATTGATGAAAAATGCGCGGGGCAGCTTTGCGGCATCCGCATAGTCCCATGCCAGCTCGGTTCCCACTTCGATCCCCGCCTTGCCGTCCACGACAATAACGGCACTGTCCGCCACGCGTGTTGCCTGAAGAACTTCCCCCGCAAAATCCAGATAGCCGGGTGTATCAATGACGTTGATCTTGACATCCTTCCACATCATCGGTGCGATTGCCGCGGAGATGGAATTTTTGCGTGCCACTTCCTCGGGATCATAGTCGCAGACCGTGTTTCCGGCAGTAATATTTCCCAACCGGTCGGTTTCCCCCGTCAGGTAAAGCATTGCTTCTGCCAATGAGGTCTTTCCGGAACCGCCATGACCGAGCAGCGCGACGTTTCTGATGTTTTTGGTTTCAATCTTTGCCATTGTATTAACCCTTTTGTGTACCTTTCCTGTGTAATTGCACCGGCACTCTGACCTCCGGCTTTCTTTTATTATACTATATGCGAAAGAACTTTGCAAGGGTGTTTTTTAACTTTTTCTACGATGAAACGTAGAATCGAGCGATCGTTTTTTGTTGATTATCACGATAATCAAAGTCTGAACAGGCGAGTTGCATTCTGAAAGGTCAGTTCTGCCGCCTCCTCCGGGGTGCAGCCGAGAATCCCGGCAAGCGCTGCGATGGTATACGGAAGATAGCCGGAATGATTGGCTTTTCCGCGCATGGGAACCGGAGCAAGGTAGGGACAATCGGTCTCTGTCAGGATCTGCTCCCGCGGCACCGCTCCCACCACCTCCCGCACCCGTTTTGCGTTCGGGAAGGTCAGAACGCCGGAAAAGGAGAGGTACCAGCCGCGCCTCGCCAGCTCCCGTGCCGTTTCCGCGCTCCCGCTGTAGCTGTGAAAAACGCCGCGCACTGCCGGGTGGCGCAAAACGGTTTCAAAGCAGTCGCCGTGTGCTTCGCGGTCATGGATGATGACCGGAAGATCCAGCTTTTCTGCCAGCTCCAGCTGTGCCTCGAAAAAGAGGGCTTCCTTCTTTTTATCCAGCGGAACCTCCCCGTAGTTTTCATAATGATAGTCCAGTCCGATCTCTCCGATGGCGACGATCTTGTCCCTTCTTCTGGTTTCGGCGGTTCCGAGCAGAGTTTCCAGTTCTGCCAATGCGTCGTCGGGCGTTGCAATGGTATGGCAATCCTCCGGATGAATCCCCACCGCCGCGTACATACCGTCATGTCGCGCCGCCTGTGCGATCGCCTGCCGGGAATTTTGGCAATTGGTTCCGACATTGAGAATCCGTTCCACCTGTGCCGGGAGAAGCGTGTTCAGAAGTTCCTCCGCGCCGCCGGGAAATTCCTGTTCAAAGCGCCGGTCGAAGTAATGGGCGTGAGAGTCAAAAATGCGCATACTGTTTCTCCTTGTTTTTGAAAACGCGGAAAGCCCGGTTGGCGCCGCCCGGACACCGTTTGAAGCTTTCCGCGTCTGTATTTTTTGATTGATTCTTGTTCCGATTCTCGTTTTTTCGATCTCCCGGTTGGGGAGCATGGGCGGAGGAGGTCAGAATTCGTTTTTCAGGCTCCGCCGGAACAGGCGGTTGATCTCGTCTTTAAAGTCTGCGCCGCAATACAGCCCGCGGTAAACCGCTTCGCAGATGGGAAGCTCCACGTGGTAGCGCTCCGCCAAGAGGTGCATTGCCTCTGCTGTATAATACCCTTCCGCCAGTGCGTCGTATGGCTCCCCGCGGACAAACCGTTCGCCGAAGAGCCGGTTGTGGGAATACGGTGAAAATACGGTCGCCTCGTAATCCCCGAGGTGGCACAGTCCGTAAGCGGAAAACGGATTTCCGCCCATGGCATCGATCAGGCGGGAAATTTCCTTTGTTCCACGGCTCATCATGGCACCCTTGAGTGTGGAAAGCCCCATTCCATCCAGAAATCCCGCTGCGATGCCGATCACGTTTTTCGACGCGGCTCCGATCTCGTTCCCGATCAGATCCTGCCCGTAGTAAAAACGGATCAGATCTCCCGAAAAGGCATCCACCAGAAGATGCTTGACGCGGTCGTCATGACTGTCAATGACCATACAGTTCGGAATGCCGGCGTAGAATTCCTGCACGTGTCCCGGTCCCAGCCAGACCGCCACGCGGTTGGAGTCGTCGGTGCTCTCCCCCACAATCTCGGACAGACGCTTGCCGGACGGCACCTCGATGCCTTTCATGCAGAGAACAAAAATTTTGTCTTTCAGCATAAGCGGGGCAAGCTCCTCTTCCATCAGGCGCCGCAATCCCTGCGAATTGATGGAGATCAGAATGGTCTCGGCTTCGCAGGTGCAGGAAAGGTCGGTGGAAAGACGGATGCGCTCCGGCAGAGTCAGAAGATCGTTACTCCTTGTTCTGAGAAAGGTCTGCATATGCTCCGACGACGCTCTGCCGTAAAGCGTCACTTCATGACCCAACCGATCCAGATACCACGCGATGAGCGACCCCCATCTGCCACAGCCGATGACCGCAACCTTCATCTTTCCTTCCTTTCCGGGATCCCCTCCGGCTCCCGCAGATACATTGTTCAGTATTTAATAAGATATTCGGTTCCGCTCACTCCCGCAGCCAACGGTTGCGCCGGATGAGGGCGGAAAGACGGTTTGCCAGTACAATCTTGACAAGATCCGGAATCACATACGGGAACACGCAGGTACAGAGCGCGCTCCATACGCCGATGGCTCCCTTATTTTTGGTATAAAGCACGATAAACCACGCCGTTCCGAACGCATAGCAAACAATCAAAGAGGAAACCATGAGCAGAATCTCTACCCACATTCCCTGTTTTTTGACCACGGTGCGCAGTCCCCAATAAACCAATGCCATCGGGAAAAAGCCGACCAGATACCCGCCGGTGACTCCAAGAAGCGCGCCGATTCCGGCATTGAACGATGAAAACACGGGAAGTCCGACCGCACCCAGCACCAGATACAAGGCAACGCAAACGGTACCGCACCTGCCGCCCAAGGTTCCGAGCGCCAAAAAGATGGCGAACAATTGCATGGTGAACTGAATGGTCAGCACCGGAATGGTAATCCATGCGCTCACCGCAATCATGGCGGTAAACGCAGAGATCAATACCATGTCATGCGCCAGACTGCGTCCGGTCAGGGTTCCTGTTTTTTTCATGGGCGACCTTCCTCTATAAAAAGAATCCGGTTTTTGGTTCCGCATCGCCAAAAAGAAAGGCGACGGGACCGGAAAACCGGATTCTATTGTAGCACAACCGCGCGGATTTGTCAAGGCTTGCGGGCGAGGAAGCAAAGGTACTGTCTTTTTCCGACTGCGGTTCCGCATGCTTCTGCCTGCGATTTCCTCACAAAAGCGTTATGCCTCCGGCGAAGGAAACAGCCGGTGCGCATCGTTCGTGCCAATCTGTTTTGCGGGAATGCCGCCGGCAATCCAGTTTTCCGGCACGTCCCTGACAACCACGGCGTTGGCACCGATGATGGCATTGTCCCCGATGCGGATGTTCCCCACCACCTTTGCGCCGGCAGTGATCCGGACGCCATTGCCGATGACCGGCGGTTTTGCATCGAAAGAAAATCCGACCGTCTCCTGCTGATTGATCCAGCAGTCACTTCCGATATGCTGTGCCGAGATGACGGTGGCAATCCCGTGCTGAAGAATATGGTCAATGGATTTCCGGGGATTCTGTAAAACGGATTTCGCGACGATATTTTGGATTTGTACGCCGGTTCCGTTTTGTTGATTTCATTTTATAATTATAATAAGACTAAATTTTATTATTGATTTTCGGTATCAAAAATCGTTTCTACCGTCTTTTTTGCGTCGGCCGGGGAATATCTCCAGTGGGAAATATGCGGTGTTTTTGCCGGGTCGATAAAAAAGCGAAGCTTTTGCGGGGGCGGCTCCGAGCAGAAGGAATCCACCAGAACCAGTTTGATTTTCATCCGTTCCCGGGAGATACTTTTGATGTAAACCGCCACGCTCTGTCCGATTCTCCGTCGTAGCGCCTCCGCAACATTTTCGCGTACCTCCGCGAGTCCCGCAAGATTCGGTGCAAGCTCCACGAAAACGCCGTAGCTCTCCACGCTGCGAATGATCCCGGTCACGGTTCTCCCGGCTTCAAAGGCTTCCGCATTCTCCTCCCATGTTCCGAGCAGTTCCCGCAGGCTGACATAAATTCTTCCGGTCTCGCGCTGAACACTCTTCACCACCACGGGAAGGCGCATTCCCTCCATCAGCCGATCCCGCGGGTGCGAAATGCGGGAAACCGAAATACAGTCCACCGACAAAAGAGAAGAAATTCCGCATCCGATATCCAGGAACGCGCCGAACGGTTCCATGTGGGTGACTCTTGCAGGAATGATGTCTCCCGGTTGCAGGCAGGAAAGGTAATTTTCCGCGCAGTCCTTCTGCACCTCCCGACGGGATAAGCGAACAGCCGGCGGAGAGGCGGTATGGTCGATGCCGAGGATCCGGCAGGCGACAGGCTTGCCCACGCGGGTGATGACGGCAATGTCCTTTCGTTCCTCTCCGTCGCGGCAATACACCGCATCCTCCGGAGAAAGGATGCCCTCTGCGCAATGCAAATCCACATGCAGCTGCATTTTTTCGTCACAAAGGGTTGCAATTCCCTCTACGATCATTCCGGAACGCATTGCCCGTTCCAGTGCGCCAACGGTGGAGGTCGCCTCCTGATTCTCCGGCGTGTTGAGATATCCGCCCTCCGGGCGAAAGCTTTGACTCATGACTTCGGTCTCCTTTCTTTTGCAATATCCGATTTTGTACAATCTATGCGTATCCGCTGTTTCGTATGCGTATTTTTTCGCTTTTCGGTGCATACTGAAAAAAGAAAATCCGGTATTGCGGGAGAGGCGGAACTGTATGCTGAAATTGTGCAAAAGCTATCGGGAAAATATTGCGGAAATGGACCGGGAGCTGAGGGTGTCGGAAAATTTTGATCTGATTAAAAAGACGCTGTATATCGGAAGCGATGAGGTCACGCTGTATTACATTGACGGCTTTGTGGACGGCACCTCGATGAACAAGCTGATGATCTATTTTCTGTCGCTGAAGAACCTTGGGACACCGGACGGGGACGGAGAGGATGCCGCGGCACGGTATTTCTGTGAGCATCACGTTCCCTACGTGGAGGCAGAGGTCTCCGGAAATCCGGAAACCCTGCTCCGGATGCTGCTTTCCGGCACTTCCCTGCTCTTTGGAGAGACCTTCGGTGCGTATGCGATCATCATTGACTCCCGCACCTATCCGACGCGGTCGGTACAGGAACCGGAAAGCGATCGGGTCATGCTGGGAGCGCGGGACGGATTTGTGGAAACGCTGGTCTTCAACACGGCAATGATCCGGCGCCGGATCCGCGATCCCGCGCTGACCATGCAGTATCTCAACATCGGGAGCCGTTCACGGACGGATGTAGTGCTTTGTTATCTGGAAGGAAGTGCGGATCCCGGTTATGTACAGCGGCTTTCGGAAAAGCTGAAAAGCATTGATACCGGCTCCCTTACAATGGGGCATGAATCCCTGGCGGAGCTGTTGATTCACCGCCGCTGGTACAATCCGTTTCCGAAAATCCGCTACACGGAGCGTCCGGACGTTGCTGCAGCACAGCTTCTGGAGGGCAGTGTTCTGATTCTGTGCGACAATTCGCCGGATGTCATGGTGCTTCCCAGTACCATTTTTGATTTTTTGCAGGAAACGAACGATTTCTATTTTCCGCCGCTGACCGGCACCTATATCCGGTTTGTCCGTCATCTGGTTTTTTGGGCAACGCTTCTTTTGATTCCTGCATGGTTTCTGCTGGTGCGGAATCCGGAGCTGACACCGGGCTGGCTCCGGTTCGCGCTTCCGGTGGAGGAAGGTCGATTGCCGATACTGGTTCAGCTCCTCCTTGTGGAATTCATGATCGATGTGCTCCGATTGGCATCCATGAACACGCCGGATATGCTTTCCAATTCCCTGTCTGTGGTGGGAGGGCTGATTCTCGGCGACTTTGCGGTCAGCATCGGCTGGCTGATTCCGGAGGTCATCCTTTATATGGCGTTTGTTGCCATTGCCAACTTTACGCAACGCAGTTTTGAGCTGGGCTATGCCTTCAAATTTCTGCGGATCGCGCTCCTGATTCTGATTCAGTTATTCAATTTTGTCGGATTCTGGATCGGGTTCTTCGGAATTCTGTTGCTCCTGGCAACCAACAAGACCGTCAACGGAAAGCGCTCCTATCTGTATCCGCTCATTCCCTTTAACGGAAAGGCGCTCTTGTCGCTCTTCTTCCGGCTTCGGAAGGATCGTCTGCGTGGCTCGGAGGTTCGCCGCCGTGCAGGAGCAGGTGCTGCCGGGACAGAAGGGCCCGGAAAAACCGACGGCGGGGCATCCGGCTCCGGGGATTCCGCCTGATGCCGGAATGGCACAGAAAAACAACCCGTGCCTGCAAACCGATTTCTTGGTTTACAGGCACGGGTTTTATAAAACGGTTGTTTTGCGGGAGGAGTGCAAAGTGGTGCTGATGTTCACGGCTTGGTTTTGTCCCGCTACGGCTTGGGCGCAAAACCAAGCCTCCATAGTTCTGTTCACACCTCATCCGTCAGCCTGCGGCTGACACCTTCTCCCGCTGGAGAAGGCTTTTGGAGGAATGCCCTTTGCAGACAAAATCTCTGGTCTTTGTGCGCAAGTTATCCGTCAGCCTGCGGCTGACACCTTCTCCCACTGGAGAAGTTACCGTTGGAAGATTGCAGGTGGTTAAAATGCAGACACATTTTTGTGCGGTGGAATTCCGTAATACAACTGACGCAATCTCCACGTCCCGCTACGGCTTGGGCGCAAAAAGAAAAAACTCCATAGTTTCGTTTACACCTCATCCGTCAGCCTGCGGCTGACACCTTCTCCCACTGGAGAAGGCTTAAAGCGAATCTCTATTGTGAAAATGCAATATGTCTCCGGTGTAGATTTTGAACCCATTCATTATTTATGATGGTTTCAAATCGGAAAAGGTCAAACCAAGATTTTTTAGAATATCTGTTGCAACAGCATTCAAATTCTTCCGTATATGATCGTTTGAATAGCGTAAAACAATAATTCCCCATGTAGAAAGCGTTGCATCCCTTTGGTTGTCCAGTTTTCTTTGGTCTGGTAAGGTATGCTGCATTCCGTCCACCTCAATGACGACTTTCTTTTCTGCTACATAAAAATCAACAATATAATTTCCAATATTGTGTTGTCGTCTCACATTATACGGAAGCCTTTTCAAAAAATCGTACCACAAATGTTTTTCTTCGGGAGTCATATTCTTTCGCAATACTTTTGCAACAGGTACAAGTTTTTTATTGTAGGGTAACAATATTCTGCTCCTTATTCATCGTAGCTTTCAAAAAAAGCAATAACCTAACGATTTCGTCCACCGCCCCTCCTTTGATTGTTGTGGCTTGGGCGCAAAAAAGCCTCCATAGTTCTGTTCACACCTCATCCGTCAGCCTGCGGCTGACACCTTCTCCCACTGGAGAAGGCTTTTGGAGGAATGCCCTTTGCAGACAAAATCTCTGGTCTTTGTGCGCAAGTTATCCGTCAGCCTCTCATTGTTTCTCGTGCCGTTTGAGAAGGCTTATGGAAAGTTCACTTGGAATGTTGAATCAGAATGGTAATCTGTTCGTTGCGTTTCTGTTATATGCGGGAATTCGTTCCGCCAAGGGGCTTTACAAAATGCAGAGAAAGCTTGGCGGAGCTTGTTGGAAATGCTGTCGGAGTGATTGCTTTATTCTTTTTGTCAGAAAGGAGTGCGGAGTCGGTAGGTTAGTCGAGGTGATTTGCAGTTGCCAATGCCAGTGTGATCATCTCGTCAAAGGAATTCTGGCGCTCGGCAGCGCTCAGCTCCTCGCCGGTCAGGATGTGGTTGGAAACGGTGCAAATGACCAACGCGTTTTTGCCAAGCCGTGCCGCGTTCATGTAAAGTGCCGCGCCCTCCATTTCCACTGCCATGATTCCCATTTTTGCCCAACGGTCGTTTGCCGTCGGGTCGTCGCCGTAAAAAACATCGGTGGAAAGCAGGTTCCCGACGCGGTAATGCAGGTTCTTTTCCTTGGCACAATTCACGCAGGTTTCCAGAAGCGGATAGCTGCAAAGAGGGGCAAAGGTGCCGGGGAGTCCGTAATTGGCTCCGTATGCGGAATCCGTGGACATGCCCATGCCGATGAGCACATCCCTGACGTGAATGTCCGGATGCAGTGCTCCCGCAGAGCCGACGCGAAGGATGTTCCGGACACCGAAAAAACGGAACAACTCATACGAGTAAATTCCCATGGACGGCATACCCATGCCGCTTGCCATGACACTGACGCGTTTTCCCCGGTATGTTCCGGTGTAGCCTTGTACGCCCCGGACATTATTGATCAGCTTTGCGTTTTCCAGATAGGTCTTTGCGATCATTTCCGAACGCAACGGATCTCCCGGCATCAGCACTGTGGGTGCAAAGTCCTCCGGGGTTGCCTGAATATGTGCGGTTGGATATTCCTGTGCCATGTGATTTTCCTCCGTGTTTTTCGTTTTATAGGTTCGGGTCGGTGCCTTTGCACCTCCACAATCCAAGCGTCTGTTCGGTGCCTCTCCGGAATCGGAGGCTTTCATTTTTCAGGCTTTGGTCTTTTTTGTTCCGGTCAGTTCATAAAACACCTGATTCCGCTCAAAGTTTCCCTCCGCAAAGCCGGGAATTTCCTTGATTGCCTTGCATATGCTGACGCTGAAGCCGGTCAGGATCTGCCCAATCTCGCGCTCGTCGTAAGGACAGCTGCCGGTGACGATCAGGGTTGCAAGGCTGTGTACCACCAGCCAGAGGTCTCTGAAATAGCGATCGGCTTCCGGTCTGTCAAAGTGATAAATGTTCATGAGGTATGGTCGGACGGATTCCTGCGACCGCTTCATTTCCTCCATCGTGCCGTTCTCAGCCGCTTCTCTGCCTTCCGCCGGAGCACTCAGGAACAGAAGGCGATACAGCTCCGGCTCTTCCTTCGCAAAGCGGAGATACTGCATTCCGAAGCCGAAAAACGGTATCTCCGATTGCATTCCCGCCTCCACGTACTTCATGTACCGCTCCTCCGAGGCGCGATGAAGCTCTTTTCTGACCTCTTCCATAGTGGCAAAACAGGTGAAAATCGGTCTTGTGGAAATTCCGAGCTCCTGCGCAATGCTCTGTGCCGTCACCGCGTGAATTCCGCCCCTTTGCAGGACGCGAAGGGCTGCATCGGTCATTTCTTCCCTTGTGAATTTGTTCTTCGGAGCCATATGCTTTTTCCCCTTCCGCTTTATCTGCATTTTGCAATGTACATTATCCGGTTTTTATTATAACACGTGCCAACCGGGCTGTCAAGCGGTTCCCGGAAGCTGTCGAGGCGGAAAAT
This sequence comes from uncultured Eubacteriales bacterium, assembly GCA_934481515.1. GTDB lineage: Bacteria > Bacillota > Clostridia > Oscillospirales > CAG-272 > UMGS1865. The sequence continues at coordinate 1,115 of CAKSPO010000042.1, read as the reverse complement.
GCCAAGAGGCGCCGGAGCACAGCAAACGCTGTGCTCCGGCTGCCCGCTTTTTTGTGCGGATGTTTCTCAGATCCGCTCCTGCTCCTGAATATACAATGCCCTCGATTTTGTTTCGGTATTCGCTTTCTCCTTTCGCCTTTACAAGTGAAGCCCCCGTACAGAGGATACGGAGGCTCCACAAATGTCGCTTAATTTATGCCGCTTTTTCTCTTACGGATGATGAATACAACTGCCGTTGCACCTGCTCCGAGAACAACGACACCGATGATGATCCAGACCCATACATAGGTTGAGCCGGTCGGAGGAGAAGCAATCTCCGCTTCCACCGTGAATTTGGCGGTTGCATCGCCACTTGCCGAACGGATGGTAATGGTGTGTTCGCCTTCCGCAAGCGTTGCAAGGTAATCTGCTTTCAGCTGAATGATGATACTGCCTTCGCGCTTTTCATAGTTCTCGGCGGCAATTGTCTTGCCGTCTACCAGCACTTCGACAAAGTCGGAGAATGCCGCGTCGGACCTGAAGGTCAGTCCGTTTTCATCGCCCTTGCTCCACGTGGCATTTTTGTCGTCCATGATACTCGGTGCGAGCATGTCGATGGCAACGGCTGCCTTCTTGTATCCGCAGATCCTGCATTCCTCATGCTTTGCTCCGGCTCCGGTGACAGTGGCTTCCTTGTCAATCTTCCACTCAAAAGCGTGATCTGCTGCGTCGCCCTTGGTCTTGCAGACGGAGCATTCGTGCCAGTGTTTAGCGCTGTCTGTCGACCACTCGGTCTTGTAGGTGTGAGCCGCGAGGTCGCCGTACTCAAAGGTTTCCGTTCCTTTTTCACCGCAGGTGCAGGAGTAGTAGTAAACGGCTTTCTTTGTGCAGGTTGCGGCGGACTTGAGATATGTTTCGCTCGTATTCTTCTGATTGAAGTTGTGCGTATGACCGAGCGCGGCTTTTATGACATATCCGCAGATGGTGCAAGTCTGGGGAGTTGTTTCGGTAGCTGCCGCACCGGGCGTATGCGCCGCTTCGTCCTTCTTATCTCCGCAGACGGAGCACTCGTGCCAGTGGTTAGCGCTGTCTGTCGACCACTCGGTCTTGTAAGTGTGAGCCGCGAGGTCGCCGGA
>CAKSPO010000041.1 GCA_934481515.1 uncultured Eubacteriales bacterium | reverse complement strand
TCATTTTTCTTATGCGGGGTGAGGGTAAAGCCTTTTCGCGCGACGAGCTGCTCACCCACATCTGGGGCTACAACGATGAAGTGGAAACCAGAGCGACCGATGAAACACTGCGCCGCATCCGCAGCAAGCTTTCCTCAGCAGACAGTAATGTACAGATTGAGACTGTTTGGGGCTATGGCTACCGACTACGGTCGGACGGAGGCGGAAAATGAAACATATCAGAAGAAAGATAACCATCTCGGTTCTCGGAACAATGCTGTTTGTTTTTGCAGTGCTGCTTGCCACCGTGAACATATTTATTCCAAAATACCTGATATCAGAGGCGCAGAGAGCAATACTTTTAGAGGATAAGCACAAGGACCCTGTCCCGCTTGCCGATACACAGGACGATGAGGGGGAGGAGCATTTTCTTACACCCAGCGTCCGATATCTTGAAATCGAAGGTGAACTCACCGAACCGGAACACCTTTCAAAAGCCGAATATCAGCTGAGGGAATACTGCAGGAAGGAAAATCCGGTTGCCAATGAATTTCATACCCTGAAAACCGGCGGGAGCCGCTTTGTTTTCCGCTTAACACGCGTTGAAGCCAATGAATATGAGGACGCTTATTCATACGTCCTTTACGTGGATATCGGAGCGGTCATGCAATACTCAGTCTATCTGAACGCCGTCTTTTTTGCGGTGCTGGCGGTACTCAGTGTGCTGGTCTGCCTCTTCGGATGGAAGCTCGGCGGCTATGTGGAAAAGGCGCACGAATCGCAGAAATGGTTTTTCCAGAATGTATCGCACGAGCTGAAAACACCGATGATGGCGGTTCAGGGCTGTGCGGAGGGGATCCACACCGGGGTTCTGGATCCTATCGAAGCATCGGGAGTCATTCTGGAGGAAACCGAACAGATGTCCGAGCTTGTAGAGGAGTTGCTCACACTCTCCCGGCTGGAGTCGGGACAAGCCGACGCTGCGTTTCATTCGGCGGATGTCCGTGAGCTTTTATATGACTGCCTGCGCAGCACAGAACAGCTGGCAGAGCAGAAGAAGCTGCACCTCTCCCCCTGCTTTGACGAAAACCCTGTTTTGGTGAACTGCGACGAGATTCAGCTTCGCCGTGCGTTCACGAATATCATCACCAACGCCCTGCGTTATGCAAAAGAGGAAATACAAATCGAATGTAAGGCAGACAGAGGGAAAGCCATTGTCCGTGTCCGTGATGACGGAGAAGGCATCGTGCCGGAGCTTTTGCCGCACATTTTCGACCGCTTTTTCAGTACCCGAAAAGGCGGAGCCGGAATCGGGCTTTCGCTTGCAAAGGAAATAGTTTCGCTTCATAAAGGAACGATACGTGCTGCAAACAACGGCGGCGCGGTGTTTGAAATCAGCCTTCCCCTGAGATAAACCACGAAATTATTAGTGTGAATCGGATTACGGATCATGTTACGAAAACAAAACCTAAAATGAAAGGAATCATATGATGAAGAAGATGATTGCAATTGCACTTGCCGCCGTTATTGTTCTCTCATTTGCAGCCTGCACAAAACAGAACGATGAAAGCGGGACAACCACGCCTTCCGATGCCCCCAAAGGGCAGGCAAAAAGCGCTTTGGAAATTCTTGAAAAGGTCTGGAGCAAATATTCAACCGACGAAAAATTCCCCGCCACAGGCGGCTACGGGAAGCACATAAAGGACGGAAATCCCGGAAAGATTGACGTTGGCGATGCCGAAACACTTGATTTTGAGCTTGGCTTCCCGAAGGCACAGGCATCAGAGATAAACGATGCTGCATCGCTTATGCACATGCTGAATCAAAATAACTTTTCCTGCGGCGTATATCATGTTAAAAGCTCCGGCAACGCCGAAGCACTGGCCGGTAAAATGAAAGATAACATTCTTTCGCGCCAATGGCTGTGCGGACTTCCCGAAAAGCTTGTGATTCTGACCGTCGGTGATTATATCGTTTCCGTCTTCGGCGCCGCCGAGCTGACAGACACCTTTATCGCAAAGCTTTCCGCCGAATACAGCTCGGCAAAACCGATTTTCAATGTGCCTATCGCATAAGGCAGAGCTATGCTTTTTTCAAGTATAACATTTTTGTACGGCTTTCTGCCGTGCGTCCTGCTCGTGTATTTTGCCGTTCCCGACCGTATGAAGAACACCGTTCTCCTTCTTGCGAGCCTGTTCTTCTATGGTTGGGGAGAGCCGAAATATCTTGTTTTTATGCTTGCCTCGGTCACGCAGTCGTACGTTGCCGCGCTTCTCGTTGAACGCTTTCGCGGGAAAAAGATCGCAAAGGCGGCGCTTGCCGTTTCGGCGACCGCCAGCCTCGGTCTGCTTGCTTACTGCAAATATGCGGACTTTTTTATCGGGAACTTCAATGCGGTAACCGGTCTTTCCGTCACGCTTCTCCGAGTGGCTTTGCCGGTAGGCATCAGTTTTTATACATTCCAGATCCTGAGTTATGTCATAGATGTTTATCGCGGCGATGTGCCGGCGCAGCGCAATTTTATCGATCTTGCAATGTATGTGGCAATGTTTCCGCAGCTGATAGCCGGTCCCATTGTCCGCTATTCCGATATTGCCGGAAGCCTGAAAAGCCGGAAAACCACGCTTGCTGACGCGTCGGAGGGGATCACGCGTTTTTCCGTCGGTCTTGCCAAAAAGATTCTCCTTGCAAATTCCGCAGCGCTTATTGTGTCGGAATTCAAGGCATACGGCGAGAAAACCGTTTTGTTTTATTGGCTGTATGCCGCGGCATATATGCTGCACATCTATTTCGACTTTTCCGGATATTCAGATATGGCAATTGGGCTTGGGCGCATTTTCGGATTCCGTTTTTCCGAAAACTTCAACTATCCGTATGTTTCTGCAAGCATTACGGAGTTCTGGCGCCGCTGGCATATCTCCCTCGGCAGTTGGTTCCGCGACTACCTGTATATCCCCCTCGGCGGAAATCGCGTAAAGCCAATCCGTCATGTTTTCAACATCCTTGTCGTATGGACAGCCACCGGTTTTTGGCACGGAGCATCGTGGAACTTCGTTCTCTGGGGACTTCTTTATGCGGTGCTTTTGCTGTTTGAAAAATACATTCTCCGTCCGAAGGCACGGTTTGCGGTTCCGATGCATATCTATACGCTGGTGTCTGTCATGCTCGGATTTGTGCTGTTCGATTCTTCAGGGATTGCCGACGCAATTATGAGCTTTCAGTCCATGTTCGGGCTTGCCGGAATTCCCGCCGTGAATGCGGCTTCGCTGTATTATCTGAAAAGCAACCTTGTACTGCTTATTGTTGCAGTTGTCGGAGCGACTCCCCTGCCCAAACGGATTTATGAGAGAATCAGCGGGACGGCGGGCGGAAGCAGGGTTCTTGCCGTTCTGACGCCGACGGCAAGCGTTGCGGCAATTGCCGTGTGCACGGCGTATCTGATCGACGGATCGTTCAACCCGTTTGTCTATTTCCGGTTCTGACTTGCGGTTTCAGACCGATTGAACGGAGGAGTATAATGAAGAAAATCCAACAGATATTGACTTTGGCGCTGTCTCTCGGTTTCATTGCGGCTTTTTCAGCATGGTTTCTGATTTCGCCCGATGCCGATGAATCGACGGTTGAAAGACGACATCTTGCGAAATGCCCCGCGCTGTCTTTTTCATCGGTTGCGAACGGCAGCTTTATGAACGGCTTTGAAAAATATATGCTCGATCAGTTCCCTCTGCGCAACGGTTTCCGGAGTCTGAAGGCTGCCGTAAATGCGAAGGTGTTCATGAAAAAGGACAACAACGGACTTTATTCCGTCGGAGAGCATCTCTCAAAGCTTGACTTCCCGACCGACGGCGGATCGGTTGATCATGCCGCACGGCGTTTCCGCTATGTGTATGACATGTATCTCCGGAATGCCGGAACAAAGACATACCTGTCGGTGATACCCGATAAAAATGTCTTTATCGCATCGCAGAACGGCTATCCGGACAAGGATTACAAAGCCCTTGTCGAACGCCTCAGAAGCGGCTTCCCGGAGGCAAAGTATATTGATGTTTCCGGACTCCTGTCGGCAGATGATTTCTATTATACCGATTCGCATTGGCGGCAGGAAAGAATAACGAAGGTCGCCGATGAAATTGCGGCGCAAATGGGAGCGGAGCGGGTCGGAAAGTGTGAAATACATGACACCTGCAGACCGTTTTACGGCGTTTATTACGGACAGGCAGCCCTGCCGCACGCGCCGGAGAGGCTTTTCTATCTTGATAACGTCATGATACGAGGGCTTAAGGTGTATAATGCCGAAACATCGTCCGACATCCCGGTTTACGACCTCGGTGCCGCCGCCGGACGCGATCCTTATGAAATGTTCCTCGGCGGCGCGCGCTCGATCATCAAGATCACAAATCCGAATGCCGCGCAAGAACGCCGGCTTATCGTTTTCCGGGATTCGTTCGGCAGCAGTATAGCGCCGCTTCTTGCGGCAGGCTATTCCGAAATAACGCTTGTCGATATCCGTTATATTTCGCCCGTCTCTCTCGGAAAGCTGATTGACTTCACGAAAGCAGACGATGCGCTGTTCCTTTACTCCGCATCGGTCATCAACAACAGCGAGACGATAAAATAAAAGCACCGGGAGCGCATCAGAAATGCCGGCAGGAAACTCGGCATTTCTGATGCGCTCCCGCCGTTTTTTCTCCTTCTCCGGGACGACTGTCTCCGCATACCGCAGTAAGCGGCTGTCCGCCGGAGGAGGTGTCCTTTGCTGCCGGGGAAAGAACACTGTTTTTTATCAAGAACCTGTCCTGATATCGCTTCGGAGCTATTGACATTGGGGTGATTCCCAGAGTGAATTTTATTGAGGGTCACCCGACGCGTGTCTTTTTTATTGACAGGGGCAGGAGCCATGAAAAATCGCGTGCGCCCGCAGGGGGCGGCGCGGCGAGCTTTGCACTTCCGCTTGCGGAATGGCGGTGCCCAGCCGCCAAGCAAAGTCGTGCCAACCCGTGGCGGGTTGGCTGGTTCCCGAATTCTCCATCCGCTCCGGCACGTTTGCGTGTTTTTTTATTATTGACAGAGACATTTTGTGGTGTGGGTAGTGAATAGGAGAATATCGCCGGAATCGTCCCTCGTTCGGCGGGGGTTCTTTCCAAGTTGATTGCGCGGCTAAGATTGAAAAACGGGAAGATTTATGATATAATAAGATATCGGCAAATCGGAATTTGACGAAGGGGGATATTTTATGAAAAGGTTCATCTCATTGGTTTTTGCATTGTTCGCGTTGATATGTATGCTTGCGGTTACAGGTTGCTCTGTGTCTTGGACAGAGGAAGAAATCAAAAATGCGAAATCCGTAGAGATCACTTGTTATGATAATCATGGTAGCAGTGACGCAGTTGAGATTTACACGATTACCGATGAAAAAGAAGTCAATAGTATTTGTAACACTTTCTCATTACTTGTGGTCAAAAAAGCGAAAATAACCGAGCCTACGATGATGTCATATTCCGTTCGATTTTTAGATGGTTCCGGTAATACAATTGAAACCGTTAATCTGCTATATGGTCACAATGTAATACAATGTGATGGATTATATAAAATCACTGGCGAAATGGATATCAATAGGTATATCCGGCGGGATGTCTTAAACGGCCTTCAGAATTGATTCGACAAATTCCAGTTTTTCGATCAAGTCCTCTACATAGCCAAGCGCTTGTTCTCACAGCGCTTGGTTTATTTTTTTGGAAAGATAAGAAAGACGCAATGCTTGCAGCTCTGACAAGCGACATCAAGGTTGCCTCCCTCCCCCTGCCCGCAGGAACGTTCGACGAATCATTCCGCTATATAAACTCATTTATTTATATAAACGAGTTTAGCGGCATGTCTTGCAGATCCGGGAAAGTGCGGTTGCCTGTACCCCCACGTTTACCAATGCCGGAAAGTTTCCGGCATCATAAAAAATGACTTTTTTATGGCAACTATTGTCTGTTCCGGGCATGGATTTTTCAATTGCAATCTGATAAAATGGAAGGTGTTGAGATGTTTTTTTGAATCCATGCGGCGCGACTGCCGCAGAAAGGATGGAACAGATGTTGGAAGAGCTGAAAAATTACATCCTGCAGAAAAAGCACCATGCGTTCCGGCAGAAACTGAACCTCTCCTACGCAGAGGAATTTCATGAAAAAAGGCTCTCGCCGGTGGAGCGGATGTCGGAACGCTTTGCACGTCTGACGCAACTTGAAAAACCGGAGATCCTGCCAGGAGAGCAGATCTGTTTTCTGCGCACGGTTCCGACGATTCTGGACATTTTTACCGAGGAGGAATGGAAGGAAATCCGGTCGGAGCATTTTATTCATGAATCGGGGTACCTGTCCAATCTATGTCCGAACTATGCAGAGACCATCCGTGTAGGGCTTCTGGAGAAGCGCAAAAGTGCAGACGAATACGGAAAGCGGGCGATTGACAGTCTGATCGCGCTCTCCGACCGCTATCGGGCAGAAGCCGAAAAGTGCGGCAGAGACGATCTTGTAAAGGTTCTTGAGCGGGTCCCACGGTATGGGGCAACGAATTTCCGGGAGGCGTTGCAGTTCTTCCGGATTCTGCATTACGCGCTGTGGCTGGAGGGCAATTATCACAACACGGTCGGCAGGCTTGACCTGTATCTGTATCCGTATCTGCGTGCCGACATGGAAAAGGGGCTTTATGATGAGGAGAGTGCTCTTGCGCTGGTGGAGGACTTCTTCCTGTCGTTCAACAAGGATTCCGACCTCTATGTCGGAGTTCAGCAGGGAGACAACGGACAAAGTCTGGTGCTTGGCGGAAAATCCGGCGGAAAAGAGGTATTCAACCTTTTGTCAAAACTGTGTCTCCGGGCAAGTAACCACCTGCGGATGATCGATCCGAAAATCAACCTCCGGGTAAGCAAAGAAACGCCGATGGAGGTCTATGAGCTGGGCAGTGAGCTGACGCGGGCGGGGCTCGGATTCCCGCAATATTCCAACGACGACGTTGTAATCGACGGTCTGACCCGTCTTGGGTATGCGCCGGAGGATGCCGAAAACTATGTGGTTGCCGCCTGCTGGGAATTCATCATCCCGGATGTCGGTGCGGACGTGGCAAACATCGGGGCGCTCTCCTTCCCGCGGGCGGTCGATACGGCTCTGCACCGCTATCTCGGAGCCTGCGGTACCTTTGAAGAATTCAAAGAAAAGCTACGTGGGGTTATCTTCGACGAATGTGATGCGCTCTGCCGTGCGTGCGAGCATCTTTGGTTTGTTCCCTCCCCTTTTATGAACGTTCTGATGAACCGCGACATTTCCTTAGGCGGAAAGTACAACAATTTCGGACTGCACGGCACCGGCATTGCCACTGCCGCAGACTCCCTTGCGGTCATCAAAAAATATGTCTATGACGAGAAAAGCATTTCCGCGGAAGAACTGACCGACGCGGTGGATTCCGACTTTGAAACACACGCACAGCTACTCCCGGTTCTGCGGTACGAAGCACCGAAAATGGGCAACAACATCGACTGGGTGGATGACCTTGCGGTCTGGCTGCTGGACACCTTTGCGGACGGTCTGGCGGGAAAGAAAAACTGCCGCGGCGGGATTTACCGTGCGGGAACCGGCTCCGCGATGTTCTACCTCTGGCATGCAGACGAGATCGGCGCATCCCCGGACGGAAGGCGGCGGGGAGAGCCGTTCGGAACCAATTTTTCTCCGAGCCTTTTTGCCAATCTTTCCGGTCCGATCTCAGTCATCAAATCCTTTTCAAAGCCGCATTTTGCGCGCGCCATCAACGGAGGACCTCTGACGCTGGAATTTCACAGCTCCATGTTCTCGGACCCCGACTGCGTCCGGAAAATCGCCCGTTTTGTGAAAACCTATATGGACATGGGCGGGCATCAGCTGCAGCTGAATGCGGTCAATCCGGAAAAACTGAAGGATGCCCAGCGGCATCCGGAAAACTACCGGCAACTGGTGGTCCGAATCTGGGGCTGGAGCGCCTATTTTGTGGAATTGGACAAAGCCTTTCAGGATCATGTCATTGCAAGGCACACCTACTCTCTTTGAGGTATCGCCATGGAAGCAGTCATTTTTGACATCAAGGAATTCTCCCTGCATGACGGTCCGGGCGCCAGAATCACGGTGTTTTTCAAGGGGTGCCCCCTGCACTGCCTTTGGTGCCACAACCCGGAGGGGCTCTCTCCGGAGCCGCAACTTCTGATCCGGCAAAATCTTTGTGTACACTGCGGAAAATGCCGGGCGGGGTGCAATCATCCGGAATGCCGGAGATTTGACCGTTGCATCCACGCCTGCCCGCTGGGATGCATCCGTGTCTCCGGAAAGGTTTGCGATACGGAATCTCTTGCCGGATACCTGAATGCGAATGCCGATTTTCTTACCTCCAACGGAGGTGGCGTGACGTTTTCCGGAGGAGAACCGATGCTTTGCGGTGCATTTTTTTTGCGCGAACTGATTCCAAAGCTTGGCGGCATGCACACCGCCATCCAGACCAGCGCCTACACGGCGCCGGAAAACTTCCGGGCGACCGTTTCCCTTCTGGACTTTGTGATGATGGATCTGAAACTGGCGGATCGGGAAATGCACAAAAAATACACGGGCGTATACAACGATATAATTCTGGAAAACTTCCGCTGGCTGAAGCAATCCGGGAAGAAATACATTGTCCGGGTTCCTCTGATTCCCGGAATCACCGATACCGACGACAATCTGAAGGCAATTTCCGCAATGGTCGGAGGCTCCCCTGTAGAGCTCCTGAAATACAACGTTCTTGCCGGTGCAAAATATCCGATGCTCGGCATGAAATATCCGCTTGCGGAACATCCGCCCGCGGAAACGGAAAACAAAGAAATTGATCTGCATCTGTTTGAAAATGCGAAACTGGGATGAAGGAAATCCCGAAAGGAGCAATCATGCTGAACACAGAACCGTTTCTCCGTTTTGTCACCGGAGAAACCGACACTGCCGGGGTACTGGCAAAGCATTCGGAAGAGGACGGGGTGACTGCCGTTTACGCTTACGGAGCATCCAGCACACCTTTGGATCCTGACTTCGGAATGGGAATTTACATTGATGTCGGCAAGGACATTGAAAGCGTCATCAGTGACTACAAGCAATACGATTTTTGGTGTACGCCGTTTTTCGGAACGGATTTTTCCGATGTTCCGGACGAGACGCAGGCGCTGATCTACCGGAAAACGGACGGCATCTTCGGTGTAATTCTGCCCGTAGTGGATAAAGAGTTCAAATGCGTTCTGAAAACGGAAAACGGCAGGCTTTGTGCAAGAATTTTCAACTGGTATGACAAGACCCTTCGGTGCGACACGCTTGCATTTTTGCATGCAGAAGGAGAAGATGTGTCCGTTCTGATGGAAGCATGCTTCCGGACGGCACTCCGGTTGCTCAACAACGGCATCCGCCACCGCACCGAGCGGCGCTATCCGGAAATCTTTGAGTATCTCGGTTGGTGCACCTGGGACGCGATGCAGATCCGGGTCTGTGAAGAAGGGCTTCTTGAAAAGTGCCGGGAATTCCGGGAAAAGCAGATTCCGGTCAAATGGGCAATCCTTGACGACATGTGGGCAGAGGTCAAGGAATTTCAGCAGTTTCGCTATAGCACACGCGACGAGCTGTTTCAGATTCTGCACCGCGGAAGCCTGTACTCGTTTGAAGCGGATCATATCCGGTTCCCGCAGGGGCTTGGGCATACCATCGAAAAAATGAACGGGTACGGTCTGCGGGTCGGAATGTGGCATCCGACCACCGGGTACTGGTCGGGGCTGGATCCCAACGGGGATGCCTATGCGAAGGTCCGGGACTATCTGATTGAAACGCCGAACGGCGTTCATATTCCCGACTGGAAAACGCCGAACGCCTATATGTTCTATAAAACGTTCCATGATTTTCTGCGTCAATGCGGTGCGGAGTTTGTCAAGATCGACAATCAGTCCATGACGCGGCGCTACTACAAGAACCTCGCGCCGGTGGGAAAAGTGGCAAGAAGCTTTCATGATGCCATGGAAGCCTCCGTCGGGGAGCACTTTGACAACGCGATGATTAACTGCATGGGCATGTCCGGGGAGGATATCTGGACACGCAGTGTCAGCCCGATCTCCCGGTGTAGCGGCGACTTCCAGCCGGAAAATGCAGAATGGTTCGTCGAGCACATTCTGATGTGCTCTTACAACTCGCTGGTACAGGGTCAGCTCTACTGGTGCGACTGGGACATGTGGTGGACGGACGACGGTCAGGCGGTCAAAAACAGCATTCTGCGCGCCGTCAGCGGCGGTCCGATCTATGTTTCGGACATGATCGGCAGAAGCAACAAAGCGCTTCTGGATCCGCTTGCGCTCTCGGACGGCAGAATCCTCCGCTGTGACCGGTGCGGTGTTCCGACAAACGACTGCGTCACCACCGATCCGCGCCGGAACGGGAAAATCTTCAAAATTCAGAACATTGCCTCCGGCTACGGCATTCTTGCGGCGTTTCATCTGGACGCAGAAGGAAGAAATGTCAGCGGAAGTATTTCCCCCTCCGACGTTTATGACCTTTGCGGCGAGGAGTTTGCGGTCTTTGAGCATTTTTCAAGAAAACTTCGCATCATGAAGCGGGAGGAGCGGTTCTCCCTGTCTTTGACGGGCAAAGACGATTTCCGGCTGTATGTCATCGCTCCGCTCCACAACGGATTTGCTCCGCTCGGGCTGATTGACAAGTTCATTTCTCCGAAAGCCATCCGTTGCGTCATCGGGGAAACGGTTGCGCTTTCGGACGGCGGAACCTATGGGTATGTCCGCGACGGAAAGCTTTATACCGAGAAAGTTCCCGTACAAAAGGCATAAAATTCAGGCGGTTGAACCGGTTTCGGAAAACAAAAAACGGCTTTTTCCTTGACTTTTCCCTGCTTTACCGATATAATGAAATGGAAATGAATTTGTCCGGGTAACGTTGCATTCCGGCGCCTTGTGCCAATGAAAAAATTCCGGGCGGAGGAGGTTGTTTTTATCAACGGTTTTTGGTTTTTCTTACCGTTGCTTTTATTATTGTTCTGCCTTGCCGCGCGGCGGCGAAGAGAGCGGCGGTTGCAAATTGTCCGAAAAAGAAGAAAGCAAGCAAAAGGAGGAAGAAAAGCGGTGCCTGTTCATATGCTAACGCCGTACATCGGTCAAAAAGTTGTCATCATGCTTTCGGGAAATCTGACCGGTTTTGAATGCACGATCCTTGAGGTAGAGGAAAATTGGGTGAAAGTGGATGAAAAGAAACAAATCCGGATGATTAACGGGGATATGATTAACTACATTTCCGTCTCCAAACCGAAAAGCACTTCATAACGCCGATTGAAAGCAGCACTGTGCAAATTTTCGGGATTGCTCAAAAAGCCTTGCCGGGCGCTCTTCTTGGAGCGCCCGGCAAGGCTTTTTCTGTTTTGCTGTTTGGAGAGGCTATGAATATCTCTCTTCCAGAGCCTCTCCTGTTTTACGGTAAAAATACCTTCGCCCCCGCAGTAATCCCCGGAATGCCGCTGTAGGTTCCCCACTGGGAAACAAACGAAATCTGTACGGCGGATGCCGGGCGAAGGGTAAACTCCATTTTGTCGGCGGTCATCTGTGCGGTATAAGCCGCTTCCCTTTCGCCGCCTGCCGGAACGATGGTGCAGAACCCGGTCTTTGCGGTTCCGGTCGCCGTCAGCCAGACGGTATAGTCCGTATCCGCTTGCAAGGTATATACCCCGTCCGTTGCAGTCAGCTCCGTCCCGCTTTCATCCAGAACTTGCGGCGTCAGCGTGTAGGTTGCCGATTGAATCGGAGAAACACTGTTCGATTTTGTGGAGGAAAACCATGCCCATGTCATCCCGCAAAGGGTAAAGAGGCACAAAAGAATTCCCAGCACAAACGGCAGAAGCATGGACGTCAACGCATCGTGCCTGACCTCCGTCGCCGGTTTTTCATTCTTTTGCAAATCGTTGTTTTCCACGCCGCAACACTTCCTTTCCGTCAGATTTTTGCATCGGACAATCAAGACCAAAATACTAAATTTACTGCTTATTTACCGTAATTTCGCTGTTTGCAATATTTCCGCTACCGCCTGCGGTAATCACAGGATCTACCGAAGAGCCACCGTAAGAAACATAATAATCCGCGTAGCCTCCCCAATAGTATCCGTTATAAAGCCAATACTCACCGGTGATGGTTTTTACCACGTCGGTTCCGCTCGTACTGTCATCAGACTGAAAGGTTGCCGTCATATTGACAAAGTTCTGATACACATCATTGGAAGCGTGAATCACAGCGATGTTCTCCACGGTGCAGTTTTCCACAACCGTGTAATCAATCCCTGCCTTTCTCTGAATGTTTCCGGCAAGACCACCCAGATTATAGGTACCGTAAATGGTGTTGTCTTTGGAAACGCAATTCCGGAAAGTCACGCTGACGCCGGGATCTGCCCCCATACCAAGCAGAATACCGATTTTTCCGTAGCCCTCAATGCAGCTGTTTGTGACGGAAACATTTTCAAACACCGTAGTCCCGTAGGTATACCCCATCACAATACCGCCGACGTTGCCCCAATAGGAACCGTATTTTATTGCCTTTACGTTTGCATTGTCAAACGCCAGATTGCGAATGGTAATGGCGCCTCTCATATCCCCGATGAAAGCAAAGCCATAACCGCTGCTGTTAGTACAGCCGCGCACCAGCATATTGCGGATGGTGTGTCCGTTTCCGTTGATGGTGATTCCCGCCAGTCTGGCACCGGCAGAAATCGGCGTCCAGTAACCATCGCCTAGATCAATATCTGCCGTGATATTTACGGTATAACCCGCGTAACTAACCTTTTGATTCGTAACCTGGCTTGCGAACAGTGCCATTTCTGCCGGCGTAGAAATGGTTACCGTTTTCTGCTCGGTATCTACCGGCGTTGCATAATCAGACGCCATATTCCCGTTTCTTCCCCAGTAGAACTTATCCGAAGTATACGTAAACGGAGAGAAGGAGGAAGTCAGCATGGTGACAAACCCGGTAGCTGCATTGTAATAGAATTCCTGGTCCTCATCTACCCACTGAAGTCCGCTGCAACGGCTCATTCTGGTTCCGCTGTGATAAATCTCCACAAGACTCAATCCGGTACCGATGTAAAATTCCACTTTGATAAGACCGGTGTTATCCGTTGCAACACCTTCCAGACTGATATCCAACGTTTTGGGTGCTGTCTGCGTCAATTCCACGGTAAAGTTCTTCGGGGTATCCGTTTCGCGGATAACAAGCGTTGCTTTGGTCGTACCGGCGTTCATCTTCGCACCGGCAGGAAGTGTTACGGTTGCGGCAGGAGTCGTCGTGCCGGCAACCTTCGTTCCGGCATGGAAAATCAGTTCTTCCTTGATCTTTCCGTCCGCATCCAGCTCCACGGAAGTAACTGCGGAAACCGGATATTTTGCATCGGCATCATAGCCATTGCCGTCGCTGTCAGACTCGCCGGTATCCTGTCTTGCATAGACCGCGATGGCGATGCCCTCGATCTTTTCGTTCATGTATTCGTTTCCGGCGGTCTCCTGCATGTGACCGCTGATGGTGATGAGTCCGGAGTCCTTGCCGGCTGCCAGAGGATGTTCGCCCGCAATGTCGTACGCAGTGACCGTTCCGGCTTCGTCTGCAACCGTATATGTAAAGTCAATGACCTCCAGAAGCTTTGCGTTGCCCTGAATTCCGGAAATGACCACCTGATATTTCAGAGACAGGTTGCCGTTGTTCTTAATCCGGAAGGATTCCAAATTGTAGGTAGCGCCCGGCTCCCAGAAGATTTCGCTCTGCGCTCTGCCGTCCTTGGCGACCCACTTCAGCGGAGCAGCGCCCAGCTCGTTGCCGTCAGCATCCAGAAGCTGAACGTCAAGGTTTCCTGCCTGAATGGTGTTGACCGCGGTGCTTGCCGTGTCCGTGAACCATGCGAAGGTGGAGCCAACCAGCATGGAGACGCAGACCAGCATGGACAACAGCTGGAACACCAGTGCCCGTTTGGTTGATGTTTGTGTTTTCATTGTTTTTCCCCGCTATTTCCTTTCAATAGCAACATACAAAATTTTGTTTTCTACTTTACCCCATCGTGGCAATCAAAAAACAACAACTGCCCGCTGTATTTCCTCCCTGCCCCCGGCAGGGAGGAAATCGGCAATCCGGTTTTCAGTTTGTCTCATGAGTAGTATTGTATACGTTGCCGCCAAGGTCATTGATTATAGTGGTGCTGTTCCCCTGCCAAGGCTGTGCATTCGTACCGTTGAAGGTCGTATTCTTCACATTATAAGTGTTGTTTGTACCGTTCTTATCCTGAATGCCCTGACCGCAATATGTTGCGTTGGGCGCATAATTGGAATTCAGTACGCAATCGGTAATGTTGACGGTGCAGTTCGTACCGAAGCTCTCGATGCAGTTGGCAGAGGTCAAAGTACAACCAATGATATTGACAGTCACATTTTCGCTGGTTCCACCAATTTTGACAGCAAAGCTGTAGTCGGTAGACTTCATTTCGATCTCACAGTTCACCAGATTGACGGTAGCATTTTTAACACTGAAAATCTGTACACCACGTCTTTCATTGTTTCCGGTTGCTGTACTTTCGGATACGATCTTTGCGCCACTGATAGTAACCTTACGATCGGATACAAAGTTGGCAATCTGAATGCACCGTGCACCGTCGGTCGTGTTGGAAATCGTATGACCGTTGCCCTGAATATAGATGTCGCCTACGTCAGGGGTATTCTGATCTGCCAGCATGAGCGTTGCATCGGAAATGCTCACGTCTCCGGTCAGAGAAACATTGACATTTTCACCCGCCTTCGCAGTGCTGAACACGTTCTTCAATTCCTCCGTAGTTCCGACAGAAACAAAGTCCAGAGGTGCTTCCTCGTCATAGGTGTTGCCGTTGCTGTCCTTCTCGACGGTATCCTGCGTTGCATAGACCGTGATGGAAATTCCCTCGATCTTCTCGTTCATGTACTCGTTTCCGGCATCTTCCTTCATATGTCCGGTGATGGTGATCTTTCCGGTCACGGC
>CAKSPO010000040.1 GCA_934481515.1 uncultured Eubacteriales bacterium | reverse complement strand
AGTGTGCCATGAAATAGTCGAGGCACGGCAGGTGCATCCCGACGAGGGCCTCGCGCGTCTGCCGCGCGGCGGATTCCGTCTGTCCGGCAGTGATAAAGCAGGGTTCCGCCAAGGCGCTTAATCTCGGCAAGCATCCGGGAAATCACGTCACGCAACAGATCCGTCCCGATGTGCGGCTTTGCGTTGACCAGAATTTCCGGCGGTGCGCCGAATTCCGTCAGTATTTTCAGGACAAAGGAGCACCTGGGATCCCGGATGCGGGTCATCAGCTTCCCGTCCGAAAAGGTTCCCGCTCCGCCGGCACCGAACTGAATGTTGCATTCCGGGTTCAGAATTCCGGACTGCCGGAAGCGTGCGACATCCGCCGCGCGTTCCTCCACCGAGCCGCCCCGATCCGTCAGAACCGGCGCATATCCGTTTTTTGCAAGGAGAAGCGCGGCAAACAGCCCGGCGGGCCCCATGCCGACAATGAACGGAGGCGCCTTCATCGGCTCGTTTCCGCGGTCGATCCGGAGCGGTTCCTCCTCCAGCACGGAAGCGTCCGCTCGGTGCAATCGCTCCGGTGTCAAAAGATCCGGCGACGGTTCTCCCTCCGCCAGCACCACGCACTCCAGCATTACCGCATCCCGATGCCGGGCATCCACGGACTTTTTATAAAGTCGAAAATGAAGCGTGGGAAGAGCACATCCCGCCCGCTTCATTTTTTGTCTTGCTTTTTCAAGTATTTCCGTCTCGTCCGCGTCTGCCGGAACCCGGATGTTCCGGATCAGCAGACGTACCGGTTCTCTTTCTCCGTCTTTCATGCATGCTCCGTTTCACTTGCCTGTGTTTCGCTCTCCCGTTCGTCTTCAGCTCCGTTTTTCCCCGTCTTTGTGCCAAGGTTGACAACTGCCAGCCAGATGAGGATTGCCAAGAGAAGGCAGAGCAGGCGGGAAACCGGATGCAGCCGGGCAATCCGTTTCCCGGTCGGCTCCTTTTCCGCCATCATATGTGCGATCGCATTTTTCTTCATGACCGAATTCTCCTCTCATCCGTTCTTCTGTTTATTCCGTCTGCCCCGGATTCTGCTGTTCCGTAACGTCCGCGTCAGCGTCCCCAGCCGGCGGCTCCTTTGCGGTTGACGGTATTTCCTTCGTCTCCTTCGGTGCGGAATTCTGCGTCTCCGGTTCCGGTTCCGTATTCCGGTTCAGCTTCGGGAGGTTTTCGAACGGATCCGAGCAGACGCCGCGTTTGATGCGCAGATAAAGATTGCCGGCAAGGTAGGTCATGAGGATGTCCTTCAGGGTATCCCTGTCCACGTCCCGGAGCAGTTTCCCGTCCTGTGCCACAGAGACGATGCCGGTCTCCTCCGAGACAATCAGCGCCAATGCGTCGCTGACCTCTGTTACGCCGACTGCCGCCCGGTGGCGGGTTCCCATGCTGCCGAAATTCAGCGTTCCTTTGGTGGACGGAAGCACGCAGCTTGCCATATAAATCCGCATATTGCGGATGATCAGTGCTCCGTCATGCAGAGGTGCCTTGTCGTAAAAGATATTGCACAGAAGCGGTGCCGTGACCCTTGCATCCACCAGCTTTCCGCTCTTCATATAGTCGCCCAGCTTTGTCATTCCCTCAAAAATGATCAGCGCTCCGGTTTTGGTTTCGGAAAGGCGGAACGCCGCCTCCACGACCTCCTCGGAAACGGAAAGCGCCTGTCCGTATTGCTTGCGCGGAAGGGTGTCGCTCCGGGGATTGAGAAAGGTCGCGTTTCCGATCCGCTCCAGCGCGTCGCGCAGCTCCGGCTGAAAAATAACGACAATGCAGAAAAACGCCGCTCCCGCGAACAGCCGGACGATATAGGACAGCGCCGGCAGGCGGAAAATGCAGACCAGAATGCTCATCACCGTCACGGCAAGCAGACCGACCATCACGCGCCCTGCACGCCGGTTGCGGAAAAAGCGATACAGCGTATACAGAATTACGGCAAGAAGCAGGATGTCAATCACATCCGTTGCCCCGATGCGGGAAAACGGTGTCGCCACATATTCCCGAAAAAAATCGCAGATCTGATTCCAGGTCTTCTCCAACCAATTCATCTTGCAACCCCCGGCGACCATCTTGATAAACTTTATAAATATTATATCATACTATTTTAAAAAATCCAATAGTGTATTGCAAAAAAACTGCAATTTCAGAGGTGTTTTTCCGGAGTTTTTTCATATTTTTCCGAAAAAGATTTTTTGAGGATACAAAAGCGGCGGGAACGCCCGCTCAAAAGAGACTTCGGACGGCTCCCGCCGCTTTTCGGACGGTTGTCATGCGAACCGGCAACCGGCATGTTTCTTATTCCTGTCCTCCGCGTGCTCTCAGCATGGCATGCTTGATGTCCCAGAGCTTCTGCGAAAGATCGACGTAATAGTTGTGCGGATTGCTGAAACGGCGAACCTCATCCCACATTCCGGCAATTTCCTCCTCACAATGCTTCCGGATTTCGGAAAGCGCGGGAAGCCGGTAGACCTGTTTTCCGCCGCGGAACACGGGCACCAACAGCTCGGTAGCGGTGAAATCCTCCAGTATTTTGCGCTTCCAGGTATGATCCGGATCAAAAATTTCCAGCGGCTTGCTATCATCAACGGTCTCGTCCCAGACGCAGATGAGATCCGCCTCCGCTTTTCCGGTCTCACGCCCGCGCAGGCGGTAAACCTTCTTGAAATGCGGTGTGGTGATTTTTCCGACATTCTCGCTGATTTTGATTTTCGGGACGATGGTTCCGTCCTCCTTTTCCACGGCACAGAGCTTATACACGCCGCCGAACACCGGGTCGCTCTTAGCGGTAATCAGGCGCTCTCCGACGCCGAATGCGTCGATCTCCGCGCCCTGCCGGATCAGCTCCCGGATCAGATATTCGTCCAACGAATTGGAAACGACGATCTTACATTCGTTCCACCCGGCATCATCCAGCATTCTTCGCACTTTTTTGGTCAGGTATGTGATGTCGCCGGAATCAATCCGGATGCCGCATTTGCGGATTCCCTTCGGTTTGAGCACCTCGTTGAACGCCCGGATGGCATTCGGGATTCCGGACTCGATGACATTGTACGTATCAACCAGAAGGGTGGCGTTTTCCGGGTAGATTTCGCAGTATTTGCGGAACGCTTCGTACTCGGAATCGAACATCTGCACCCACGAATGCGCCATGGTTCCGGTTGCCGGAACGCCGTAAAGTTCATCCGTGACGGTGCAGGCGGTTGCATTGCAGCCGCCGATATATGCGGCTCTGGCACCGAGCACGGCGGCATCCGCACCCTGCGCCCGGCGGGAGCCGAATTCGCTGATGGCTCTCCCCTTTGCCGCGCGGGTCAGGCGTGCCGCTTTGGTTGCGATCAGCGACTGATGGTTGAGCATCATGAGTACATAGGTCTCGATGAACTGCGCCTCGATGGCGCGCCCGCGGACGGTCATAAGCGGCTCTCCCGGAAATACCACCGTTCCTTCCGGGATCGCCCAGATGTCCCCCTCGAAGTGAAATTCCTTCAGAAATGCAAGGAATCCCTCGGAAAAGCATCCCTTGGAGCGGAGATAGGCGATGTCCTCCTCGTCAAAATGCAGGTTGTTGATATATTCGACCACCTGCTCCAGTCCGGCAACAATCGCAAAGCCGCCGTTGTCCGGATTGTTGCGGTAAAAAACATCGAAATATACGATTTTGTCCTGCATTCCGCAGGCATAGTAGCCGTTTCCCATGGTCAGCTCATAAAAGTCGCAGAGCATGGTCAGATTTCTGGAAATATCCTTCATTATGGTTCTGTCATCCTTTCGTTGCCGGTATTCCGTGCCGGGACGTTTTCTGACTCAGTATAACACATTTTCCGTCAAAAAACAAGCAACGGAGGAAAACTTTTTTCGCTTTCCCCCGTCTTTCGATCCGGTCTTATTCCGTCAGCGGTTTCAACCGCTCCAGCACCCGTGTCAGCGGAACGATCAGCGTTCCGAGCACCAGATTTCCGGTTGCATGCACGCAATCCCAAGGGAAACCCGCGGCAATCCATGCAAGCGTTGTTTTCAGGTCATACCCGAACAGCAATGCCTGCGCCGGTGCGTAAAGCGTACCGAACAGAAGTCCGTGCAATCCGCAAACAAGCGCGTACACGACCGGTCGGATGCGCTCCGGCATCCGCCGCGGGAGCAGCATGGTCACCCCCCACAGAATCGTCCACAGGTACAGGTACGGAATCCACCAGACGTTGAATCCTGCATAGACACCGTTGATCAGCACGTAAATGTAGATCGGGTACAGTGCCTTCTGCCGGTATACCAATGTATATACCATGGTCAGCACGCCGAGCAGATGAATGTTCGGAAACGCCTCCATGGCAATTTTGGAGGCGAACATCAAAGCGCCCAGCATGCTGAAAACCGCGACTTCACGGATGTTGAGTTTCACTTGGATACCCGGAAGGAATAGGTGGCGCCTGCTACGACATCGGTGCTGTCCACACCGGTGGTGGCATAGGCATCGTTGACATAGAATGCCCAATAGGTCTTGTCCTTGTCATAGTCCGCAACGATTCCGTTGACCTTCTTGACATACAGACCGTAAGCACTGTTCTCTCCTTCGATCAGACCGAGTTCCAAAAGAGCGTCACCGACCGTCTTTTTGTCGGTATGAATTTCGAACAGGGTCTTGTTTCCGTCCTTATCCACCACCTCAAAGGTAAACTGCGTCTGTCCCTCGCCGAGCTTTTTCGGTCCCTCGGGTTTTTCCGACACTGCGGTGGTGACCTCCCCCGGATTGGAGGTGGCTTCACCCCCGACGGTCGTGGTGGCACCGGTGCCCTTCCCGTCGTTCCCGCTGTTTTTGCATCCGAATGCCATCAGTGCCATAGCCGCAATCAGCACGATGCAAAGGAAACGTGACAGCCAACTGAATGTTCTTGTCAATTTCATTGCTTTTTCTCCTTCATCTGTTTTGAGATATTTTTTCCCGAACCGGCACTCGCGGTTCTTTTACGGGATCGCCTCGGATGCCGGGTATTTCGACTGCGGCACAGACGCGGACCGGTCTTCTCGGAAAAGCTCCAATGACCGTTTTCCCGGATGCGGCTCCGGGTAAGGTCCTGTCCTTTCTGCATGCCTCACGGCGACGGGCTCGTACAGGATTTTCACCTGTTTCCCCGAACATCCCCGACATTATAGCACAGGTCGACCGTTTTTGCAAGGTTTCCAACCGTCTTTTTGCTTATGCGGCGGATAATTGTAAACATTTTTTGTTATTTGAAAAAAATACAGAATTCCGTGGTATAATATTTTTAATTATTTTTATGTGATAATAAAATTTCCTTCCGGAACACGGGCAGACTTCCGGAGGGCGGAGGTATTGCAATGAAGCATCGTCGGACAATCGGCAAATGGCTCTGCGGCGGGTGTGTATGCTACACGCTCCTGTCCGTCTTTTTTCTCATTCTCGGCATGATTCTCAGCGGCAGCGGCTACCGGGTCAATACATTTTCTTTTCTGATGATGCTCCCCTGTGCGCTGATGTTCTCGCTGGCAAATCTCCTGCTCGGCAACCGGGAGATGGCGTTCTGGCTCCGGGCATTGCTCCACTACGGCATCACGATCCTTTCGGCGTTTCTCTTTCTCTGGCTCCCCGCAAACGTGGAAGCCAGAGGCAGCACGGTGCTGATCCTTGCCCTCACATTCACCGCCGTTTACTGGCTTCTGTTCGGTCTTGTCCGGTTGATGCTGGGACGGATCCGCCGACTCCTTGCCGACGACTGACGAAGGGAGAGAGGCACGATGAAACAGGCTTCAAAAACCAACGTTCTTGCCGCTCTGCTCGGCGGCATTCTGCTTCTGCTGGTGCTCTGCGTACTTTGTTCGCTTCTGCTGTTGATCCTGCATCTGGCGCTTCCGGAAGAGGTCACGACGCCTGCGGTTGATCCGCCCCCGACGGACACCTCTGCTTCACGGCCGACCGTGACGGAGCCGGAGGAGCTGACACTGGCGGAAACATCGGATGCGGGGTGGGCATATCTTTCCCGTCTGATTTTTTACGGAGAATCCACCACGGCGCACCTGAGCCGGAGCGGCGGTGTGCTGGACGGCTCCGATGCGGAGCGCCGCATGGTCTGGAAGGACGAGAATACCGGAACATTCACGCTGGACGACTCTGCCATTGAAAACGCAATTCACTATTACCCGAAGGACGGATCGGACAAGGTTCGGATTTTGCTCTCGGAGGCGTTGCAGCGGGAAAAGCCGGAATTTTTGGTACTGAACATCGGAATCAACGGTCTGGTTTATTTTCACGGGCACAAAAATGCCTATCTGCGGGATTACAATGCCCTGCTCGACGGTATCCGCAAAGCCTCACCCGACACAAAGATCATTTTGCAGACCATCTATCCGGTCGGCGACGGTCAGCATTTTACAGACGACAAAGAGACTGCCAACGCCTATATCCGGACGCTGAACGGCTGGCTTGCGGAAATTGCCGCCGCGCACACCGATGTGCGCATTGCCGATACGGCTTCGGTTCTGACCGATGACGCCGGAAATCTGATTGCCGAATATGACAACGGCGACGGGGTTCATCTGACCAACGCCGCCTATGAAGAAATACTGCTTTATCTGCGCACGCACGCATGGCAGTAAGGGACACGTTTTTCGGTCGTTTCCCGCAGAAATCACGAACACGAAAAGGAGATTCTTTCAATGAAAAAGCTTTTGGCAACGGGAATGCTTGTCTGTCTTCTGGCAATCCTCGTCTCCTGCGGGGGCGGCTCCTACCGGGATGATCTTTCCGCCGCTTCGCTTGCCGACCATGCGATGTCCGCACTTTCCAAGACCGACGGCTATGTGGCACGGGAAAAGGGATTGGACTCCTATTTTGCAACGCCCGATTATGTGACGGAGTTTGCCATCCGCCACGCGCAGGACACCAACAACATTGACGAGATCGGTATCTGGCATGTCACGGACGGCAATGCCGACGCGATGAAGGTGCTTTTGACCGGGTACCTTGGCGAAAGCCTTGAAAAGAACGAGACTTTCTACGACAGCTATATTCCGGAGGAAACGCCGAAGCTCCGGGACGCGGAGGTGCGGGTCTATGGAAATTATGTGGCATACGCCATTCTCTCCGCTTCCGACCGGAGCGCTTTCTTCTCCGCCGTGGAATCGGAGCTTTCGGCAAAATAAACCGGTATAAAATGAATTTCGGGAACAACAGTAAACATGGCTGTTGTTCCAACCGTTTTTTCTGAGAAGGAGACCGACAATGAAGGAAAAAATCCTATTTGATTCCGATTGGTATTTTCACAAGGGGGACATTGAAGTCCCTCTGCCCGCAACCAAGGAATATGCCTACAATGCGGCAAAAACCGAATGTGCTCTGGTGGGTCCTGCCGCGCGGCGGTACCCTCTTCCCTGTGACTACGAGTGGCGTGCCGGTGCGGTGCGCGGCCGGGAGCGTTGGGAGAAGATACAATTGCCGCACGACGCGCTCTTCGGTTATGCTCCGGATCGGAATGAAAACGAGGCGCTCGGCTATTGCAACTATGAAAATCTGTGGTACATCAAGCGTTTTTCCCTGCCGGAGGGTGCCCGCGGAAAGCGGATCGTGCTCTTCTTCGAAGGCGTCGGCAGGCAGGCGACCGTATGGCTGAACGGGTGTCCGGTTGCCCGGAACTTCTGCGGGTACACCGGATTTGAGGTTGATATTTCCGACTTTGCGGAATTCGGAACGGAAAACACCGTCTCTGTTTTTGTCAACACGCAGGCACATGAGGGCTGGTGGTATGAGGGCGGCGGCATTTACCGTCATGTTTTCCTGGAGATTTCCGAACCGGTTTCGGTGGACCGCTACGGCGTCTTTGTCCACCCCGAAAAGGGCGACGGGGCGCTTTGGAATGTTCCGGTGGAGCTGACCCTGCGCAATGACGACTTTCGCGACCGCTCGGTGCGGGCGGAATGTGAGATTCGTGACGGAGATACCGTCGTTGCGACGGCTTCGGTCGGCGGTCGGCTCTCTTCCCGCTCCGTGCGGGAACTGCGTTGCCGGGCAGAGGTCTCCGCACCGCTTCTCTGGTCGCCGGATTCGCCGCATCTGTATACACTGACGGTGCGGTTATTTGCAGGAAACACGCCGGTGGACGAGCAGGTTGTCCGCTTCGGGTTCCGTTCTGTCCGGACCGACCCGGAGCTGGGACTTCTGATCAACGATGTTCCTTACAAAATCAAAGGGGTCTGCGCACATGAGAACACAGGGCTGACCGGCTGCTGTGTGCCGGACAATCTTCAGCGCTACCGCGTGAAGCTGCTGCGGGAGATGGGCGCCAACGGCTACCGCACCTCACATTATCCGCAGTCGGAGGCGCTGATGGATGCGCTGGACGAAGCCGGTTTTATGGTGATGGACGAAACGCGGTGGTTTTCCTCTGCTCCGGAAGCGATGGAACAGCTTGCTTTTCTGATCCGGCGCGACCGCAACCGTCCCTCGGTAATCTTCTGGTCGATCGGCAACGAGGAGCCGCATCATCTGACCGATGTCGGTCGGCGGATTGCCCGTTCCATGACGGCGCTGGTGCGACAGCTGGATCCGACCCGTCCGGTGCTGAATGCCGTGACGCATGACCCGGTAAACGCAACGGTCTTTGACGACGCGGATATTGTTGCACTGAACTACAAATGGAATCATTATGAGCCCCTTCGTGAGCGGTATCCGCACAAGCCGTTTCTGGCGTCCGAATGTGCCGCCGCGGGAAGCTCACGCGGTTGGTATTTTGATGCCGATCCGGCGCTCGGTATTCTCTCCGCCTACGACACCGACACCAACCGTCAATTGCGCTGTCGGGAATACACCTGGAAATTCATTGATGAGCGTCCGTGGGTGATGGGCGGGTATCAGTGGAATGCGTTTGAATATATGGGAGAATCCACCGTATGGCATCGGCTTTGCTCGGTCAGCGGTGCGGTGGATCTCTATTTTCAGAAGAAAGATGCCTTCTGGCAGAATCTCTCCCACTGGAGTGAGGTACCGATGGTGCATCTGCTTCCCCATTGGAATTTTCCCGGCATGGAGGGAGAACCGATCCGGGTGGTCGCTTACACCAATCAGCCGAAGCTTACGCTGTTTCTGAACGGGGAAACGCTCGGCACGGCGGAAATCGAGCGGCACGGTCACGGAGAATGGACGGTTCCGTATGCGCCCGGTGTGCTTTCGGTTGTCGCTTACGACGCGGACGGTCATGCGGTGGCAACCGATCAGCAAAAGACGTCAAAAGCGCCGTATCGGCTTTCTCTGACGCTGGAGACGCAGGAATTGCAGCCGGGAGATACGGCAATCCTTTCCGTTTCCGTTCTGGATGAGGACGGGACAGCGGTTCCGGATGCCTGCCCGCGGGTACGTATCAGTGTCGCCGGAAACGGTCGTTTCTTCTCCTGCGGTTCCTCCGATACCGATCTGACCTCTCCCCTTTCCCCGGAAAAAGAGATGTGGATGGGGCGTATGGGTCTTGCCGTCCGTCTTGCAGATGCATCCGGCGTTGTGACGGTACGGGCAGAGGCACAGGGGCTGGAGGGTGCCGTGCTTCATTTCACGTTCTGAATTTCGATTTTATAAAGCGGGGCTGTGAAAAACGCAATGTTTTTCACAGCCCCGCAAAAATTCCGGTCGGAATTCCGGCAGAAATGATGCGCTGCAGGTCGCTTTCGCCTTGTGTCCTCTGGATGTTCGTTTTTACGGCAAAGCGCCGGCGGACAGCCATCGGGAGCAACATCAAAGGCGGTGTGAAAAACTCATGTTGAGTTTTTCACACCGCCTTTTTTCGGTTCGGAACCCGCGGTCAGGTATTTTCCGTACAGCGTGCCCCCTGACAGCTGTTTCTCTGGTAGAGAAGCTTATCGATGTCGTTAATGACGGTGGTCTTTTTCCGGCTCCAGTCCGGCGCCAGAAGATCCTCGCCTTTCCCGTCTCCGGTCAGCCGTCCGATGACGATATTCTGCGGAAGAAGTTCCAATGCATCTGCAACCAGCCGGATGTAGTGCTCCCGGGAAAGCGGTGTGTACGCACCGGAAAGGTATTCCTCTGCAAGTGCCGTTCCGCGCAGGACATGCAGCAGGTGCAGCTTGACCTGCTCCGGGTGCAGCTCTGCCACATCCTTCACGCTCTGCATCATGTCGCGGTCTTCTTCGCCTGGAAGCCCGAAAATCAGGTGCACGCAGATGCCGATGCGCGGGGAGGCGTTCCGCAGGCGCGCATAGCCCTCCAGAAATTCGGCATAGGTATGCCCCCGGTGAATGCGGGCGGCGGTCCGGTCGGAGGAGGACTGCAAACCCAGCTCGACAGTCAGCGTGGTGCGTTCCGACAGCTCTGCAAGGCAGGCAAGCGTTTCGTCGGAGAGGCAGTCGGCACGGGTGGCAATGTTCAGCCCGACAATTCCTTTCTGCGCCAGTGCTTCTTCGTATTTTTCGCGGAGCGTGGCGGTTGGTGCGTAGGTGTTGGTATGCGCCTGAAAATAGGCGATGCAACGGCCGGTATCCCACTTATGGGAAAACGCCTCCTTTTGCAGGCGAATCTGTTCCCCGATGGGAAGCAATGCATCCGGGGAAAAATCACCGCTTCCGCGGCCGGAGCAATAAATACATCCGCCGCTCCCGCGTGTTCCGTCCAGATTCGGGCAGGTAAAGCCTGCATCCAGCGGAAGCTTGGCGCATTTGCCTCCGAAGGTTTTGCGCAGGTAGTAGTCGTAGGTATAATACCGTTTATTGGTATCGCTGTACGGAAACGGATTCTGTTGAATCTGGTTCGTTCCTGACATTCTTTTTTCTTCCTTTCAGGCAGATCAATACAAACAAAAGCGCGAGAAGCGTTGTAAAGAGGACGGAAAGTCCCTGCCCGTTTGCGCTCCCGGACAACAGCTCCTGCATCCCCGCAAGCACCCGCAGAATCCCGCAAAGCGCAAAAATGACGAAGGAAATTCCGCGGAATACGCCAGCCGGAAGTTTTTTCCCAAGAAAAAATCCGACCGAAAGCCCCAGCAGATCCGCTAAGAACAATGCGGAAAAAGCGCCTGCGAATACCGCGAGCATCCCCCGGAATCCGCCGGACTCCCCTGCGGAAACGGTCAGGGCGGTCAGTTGGGTCTTATCTCCTAACTCCGCAAGGAAATAGGTTCCGAAAATGGTGGAAACCGCGTGTCTTCCGCGCCGCACTGCCGTTTCCTCTTCCGCTCCTTCCCGTGCGGAAAGCGCGGCGAAGCAAAGAAAGGCGATCCCTGCGACAAGGGAGACCACTGCTCCGGGCAAAAACTCTCCGACCATACTGCCGAGTGCGACGGCAAGCAAATTGAGCACCAGAAGAGACAGCGCCGTGCCGAGCAGAATATCGCGCATCCGGTATTCCGCCGCCATGGCGACCATCAGAAGCTGGGATTTGTCCCCCATCTCTGCCAGAAAAATCATCAGAAACGTCCGAAAAAAGATTGCCATTTTCCGCTTTGCTCCTCCCTGAAAAAGGATTGAATCCGAAAAAACAACGATCCTTTGGACATCCGTTTTTCTGTTCCCCCGCCGGCGGTCGGATACAGCGGCAGCTCATCGCCGCGGATCAACAGCAGGTTTCGGTCGGTTCCGACAGAAGCTGCTCGATGACGGCGATTCTGATGCAGACTGTCAGAATGTGCATGGCGCGACAGAGATCCGCTTCCTCCGGATAGGTCGGTGCGATGCGGATATTGCTGTCGTATGGATCCCGGTGATATGGGTAGGTGGCGCCGACATCGGTCAGCTTCACGCCCGCGCTGCGGCAAAGGGAAAAGGCTCGTTTGGCACATCCCTTCCGCACGTACAGGCTGATGAAATATCCCCCGGCGGGATTTGTCCAATGGGCGCACCCCGTTCCGGCAAGGTCTTTTTCCAGTGTGCGGAGCACAATTTCAAACTTCGGGCGGATCAGGTCCGCCAGCTTCATCATATGCCGGTGTATGTTCTCCGCAGAACCGAAATACCGCACGTGACGCAGCTGATTGATCTTATCAAAGCCGATGGTCTGCGCACCGATGATCGGCATGATCTGCGAAAGGTTCTCCTCGGATGCCGCCATGATTGCCACGCCGGAGCCGGGGAAGGAAATCTTGGAGGTGGAGGCAAAATAAAAGACACGGTTGCCGTTTCCGCAGCGTTCGCAAGCCTCAAAAATATCGGCAAGGGTGTCCCGCCGGTCCGGGTACAGGTCATGCACCGCGTAGGCATTATCCCAGAAAATCCGGAAATCCTTTGCGGCGGTCTTCATGGCACCGAAGCGCTGTACGGTTCTTTCCGAATAAGTGATCCCGTCCGGATTGGAATATTTGGGGCAGCACCAGATGCCCTTGACGCTGGGATCCGACACCGCAAGCTTTTCTACGGTATCCATATCGGGTCCCTCCGGCGTCATTGCAACCGGAAGCATGGTGATGCCGAGAGACTCGCAAATGGCAAAATGCCGATCGTATCCCGGCGCGGGACAGATAAACTTGAGATTGTGTTCCCGACTCCAAGGTCTTTCGCTGTCGCAGACACCGTAGAGCAGGGCGCGGGCAACCGTATCGTACATCAGGTTCAGAGAGGAGTTGCCACCGATGAACAGCCTCTGCTCCGGCAGCTCCAGCAGCTTTGCAAACAGGCGTTTTGCTTCCTTGATTCCGTCCAGTACCCCGTAGTTGCGGCAGTCATATCCGTCCTCCGTCCGACAGTCTCCGGAGGTGCGGATGCAATCCAGCATTCCCTCGAGAAGATCCAGCTGGCGTGCTCCCGGCTTGCCGCGGGAAAGATCCAACGCCAATCCCTTTTCTTTTTCCTTCCGGTATTCCTCCTGCAACGACTCCAGCAGAGCGGAAAGCGTTCCCCGATCCATTCCCGAAAATTCCATCGGTATTCCTCCTTGTACCGTCTGTTTGCCGCAAGAAAGGCACCGCCGCTCCGTCCGCCGATGGGAACGGCAGCGGTGCTGCCCTCTTTTTTCCTTCTACTGACAGTAGATACTTTCAGTATACCACAGTTGCGCTCTTTTTGCAATATCCTTTTTGCATCTTTTCAAAAAAATCCTGCATTTTAAGATTTCTTTTCCTGCTCTTTCCAAAAGAGGCGGACAAGTTCTGCAAGTTCAAAACTGTTTCCTGCATATTGAAGATGCTCCCACGAGGGCGGAAAAATCGCCCGCATTCCGGCTTCTGCGTATCGGTCATCGATCAGAACCACCACGCCGCGGTCTTCCTCCCTCCGGATGACGCGTCCTGCCGCCTGCAATACGCGGTTCATTCCCGGATAGGTGTAGGCATAGTCATAGCCACGCTCCCGTGTGGTTTCGTAATAGTCCCGCAGAATATTGCGCTCGTTGGAAAGTCCCGGCAATCCCGTCCCGACGATGACGGTACCGATCAGGCGTTTTCCCGGCAGGTCAACCCCTTCCGAAAAGGAGCCGCCCAGCACGCAGAAGCCGACGCGCAGTTTCCCGTCGTCTGCGAACGCATCCGTAAAATGCTCCCGCTCCTCCGGTCGCATCTGCCGGGTCTGGCACACCAGTTCAACACCCGGATATTTTTCGGCAAAGCGCTTCCGTACCTCCTCCAGATATGCATAGGACGGAAAATAAACGATGTAATTTCCGCGCTTGCAGGAAACCGTTGCCGCAATCAGCTTTACAATCCTGCGGTAGGACTTTTCCCGATCCTCGTACCGCGTGCTGACTCCGGTCACCGCCGCCAGGCAAAGATGATCCGGATCGAACGGAGACGGCAGAGAAATCCGCACGGCGTTCTTTCCGCCGCCAAGGATATCCGCGAAATAATCCGCCGGAGTCAGCGTTGCGGAAAAGAGAATGGATGCCTTTGCATGCTTCATGCACGTATCCAGTACCGCGGACGGATCCAGGCAGATCTGCCGAATGGTTTGTATCTCCCCCTCCAGTTCGATGAAGGTCAGAAATGACCGGTCATAAAAGCCGGAAATCAGGTCATAACGCTTCAGTGCGGAAAGAAAGCGGGAAACGACTTCGGTTTGCTCTTTTGCGGCATGCTCCCGGTTTTTCCGTAGCCACCCGTCGGCAACGGGAATCAGCTCCCGCACGGCGGAAAGCACCGGTTCCACGGCGCCGTGGTTCAGGTCATATCCGTGCTCTACCCCGTTCTCGTCCTTTTGCAGGGTATCCCTGCAAAGCCGGCGGAAGCCCTGCATGGTCAGAATCAGCTTGCGCAGTGCTTCCCGGAACCCGGTCTCCGTCTCCGGAAGTGCCTTCCAAGCTTCGATGGCATCGCGGTTGCAAAGCTGTGCGGAATACATGGCGCGGGCGCGTTCCGGCAGATTGTGCGCTTCATCTACCAAAAACACGTTTTTTGCATCCTCTGCGTCCGGAGAAAAATACCGCCGCAGATATACCTGCGGATCAAATACATAATTGTAGTCACAGATGATGATGTCGCACAGCTCGGAAAGCTCCAGCTCCAGCTCATACGGGCAGACCGAAAAGCGTTCCGCGCATGCTTCGATCGCTGTGCGGGAGTAACCGGAATGCTCGGAGAGCAGTGTCTCCACCGCGTCGTTGCACCGGTCATAAAAGCCCTTCGCATAGGGGCAATCCTGTGGGTTGCAATGTCCGGACACGCCGGACGGATCCGCTTTTGCCGGTTCATTTTTGCAGATCTGCTCTCTTGCCGTCAGCACCACGGTGCGCAGGTGTGCACCGGAGGAAAACAGCTGTCCTGCGGCGCGAAAAGCTTCCCGGCTGGTAGATGCTTTCGCGGTCAGATAAAAAATCCGGTCGCAGATATCTTCTCCGAGCGCACGCACCGCCGGGTAAAGTACGGACAGGGTCTTCCCGATTCCGGTCGGCGCCTCGGCAAACAGGCGGTTGCCCTGCCGGATATCCCGGTAGCATTCCCGAATCAGCTGATCCTGTCCTTCCCGCACGCTCGGATACGGAAACCGGCTTGCCGCGGCGGACGGCAGCAGCAGATTCCGGCGCTCCTCCAGCGTCCGTGCGCGGGAAGCGATCCGACCGAGAAGCGACCGGTAAAACCGCTCCGCTTCCTCTTTTGTATATTGGTTTTCCGAAAAGCGGGTTTCCTCGTTTTCGGCTTTGACAAAGGTCATCCGGAGGGATACGTGCGCAAGGTTTCGCTCCCGGCACAGAAAATACGCAAGGCAACGCCCGACCGCTTCTTCCTCCGCATTCGGCGGAAAGGCAAAAGCTTTTCCGCGGACGGTTCTGACCTGCTCGACGGTGGGAATCTCCCCTTCCAGAATTCCGTCCGCCGTTCCGCTGACCTCATAGCAGAGTCCGTCCTGTACAGTGGTATTGCAAAACGGAACCGCTGTATGATAGGATTTCGCACCGCTGCTCAGTGCCGACTGCAGAAGCTTTTCGGAAAGCTCTGCGCTCATCGCCGTGTGCGGTCGGCTGCAGCCTTTTCCCTTTCCCGGACGAAGGTCAAGGTCTCCCCCGCGCAAAGCACGAAAGCACAACTCTTCCACGGTCAAAATGACTGTCGCATGTTCCGGATCGTAATGCACGTGAAAACCTCCTTTCTAAAAAAGTGCGTCTCCCGGTCTGCCGTTCGGTCGCCGGTCAACGCATTCCACTGCCGAAATTATACCGCAGGAAGCGGATTTTGTCAACAGATTTTGTTCTCTTCCGGTCTGAAACACACGTTTTGAAAGAAAAAATGCAAAATTTCGTTTTTACTTCCCTTCGGATTTTCCGGATTCCTTTTCAAGCAGTGCCAGGTACTCTTCCCAGTGCTCCTCGCGGATCGGCATGAGGGGATGCTTTGGATCGTCGAATACAAGAATCAGCACCGGAGAAATCGTTCCGTGCCGTTCGGAAAGATACCATGTGCGCAGTTTTCCTTCCCGGATCAACCGTTTTGCGGTTGCATGATAGTTGTAGTATGCCATAAAAGCAGGATGCCCGATCTTTCGGGGTTACATGCAATTATAAAAAACAAACGACGACCGTAAAATCAATTGACGGGCTATCTGTTGAAAAAAATTCAGGAAAGGACTCCGAAAAAACAAAAAATATTTGAAAAAAGTCTTGCTTTTTTGCGAAGAATGTGGTATACTCTTTCTGTTATTCAGCAGGATATTTTGTCTTGTAGCGAATAACGATCGTTCCCTCACTTTTGAGGGTGAACATATACGGAGAGGTATCGAAGTGGTCATAACGGGGCTGACTCGAAATCATGTACGCATTTGAGTAGTTGTACCACCGAAAACCGCCGAAAAGCCTTGATTCTATTGGATTTTCGCTCGGTTGATGATTTTTCTAACCGGCTTATCTAACGGGTTTTCTAAAAAATTGAATAACGATTGTTTCCCTCGTTTTCGAGGGTGAACATATACGGAGAGGTATCGAAGTGGTCATAACGGGGCTGACTCGAAATC
>CAKSPO010000039.1 GCA_934481515.1 uncultured Eubacteriales bacterium | reverse complement strand
CGCAAGGCTTCTCATCCACCCATCCCGCGCCCCTTGGACAAGCATCTCCGCTTACTTTTATAAACAAAAGGGTCTGCTTCCGCAGACCCTTTTGGCGCGGCATGGGGGATTCTGAACCCAACTCCGGTGCTTCCCGTTCCCGCTCGTCTGCGTCGCGTTATTTTCCGTTTTCCGCTCTCCGCAACTGCCGCGCGTACTTCCTCCGCACCTTCGTCCCGCGTTTTGCTCCTTCCTCGCAAAACGCAAGGCTTCTCATCCACCCATCCCGCGCCCCTTGGACAAGCATCTCCGCTTACTTTTATAAACAAAAGGGTCTGCGGAAGCAGACCCTTTTGGCGCGGCATGGGGGATTCGAACCCTCGACCTTTTGGTTCGTAGCCAAACACTCTATCCAGCTGAGCTAATGCCGCATATGCTTTTTTCGTACTTTGCTATTATATACTTTTTCCGGCGCCTTGTCAAGCCCTTTTTTCAAAAAATATCGGATTTCCGAAAAAAAGTTAAAAACTGTTTCCCACCCGCTTCTTTCCATTGGCACCCCTCTGCACCTGCAAAGCATGAGATGAAGAAATAATGAAATCTTCCGAAAGGAATTACCGCTTCAACGTGCGTAAATATCGCTTTCCCTCCTCCGGAATCCGATAGCTTTCGCACGCCTTCTGAATGGTTTTATTGTGCGTCCACACGTCCAACATCTGCTCCTCCAAATACGGGACAGAAGACTCCCACTGCTTTGCCAAAGCTGTTGCAAAAAACCACGCCACCATCATTTTCACATAGTATTCATCCGAATGCACCGATGCCGGAATCCGCAAATATTCCGGTGCAAAATGTTCATCCAGAAAATTTCGCATCAGCGTCCCGATCCCAAACCGGCAAACATACGGCTGTGTCGACCCCGACCATTCTTCCGCCTTCCGGAAAAGCTCCGGCAATTTTTTGGAAAAAGCCTTTGGGGCAAGACAATCGCACACCGCCCAGTTGTCGATGTACGGAAGAAAAAGCTCCGTTTCCGCCATGCACCGGTCATACTCCCGGATCTCTGCCAAAAGGAGGGCATGAAGCATATTTTCATCATAATAGAAATGCGGGAGCACATGCAAAAAGTCCCCGGACGAGGCATCCCGTCCATACTCCTTTGCAAACGCCCTGAGCACCGGCATCCGAATCCCAATGATGCAATCCGGCGAAAGCGTCGGAATGAGCCTTCCCTGAAAAGTCGCGTATTTTTCATCCCGCAAAGCAAACAGCCGCTTCTGAAGCTCCGTCATATTTTCCTCCGCAATGAACCTGCAATGACAAATGCAACCAAAATCCGGTTTCCTCCGAACTCCGGTTCTACCAAATGATAGCACATCCACGAAACTTTGTCAAGGATGGAACGGAACATAAAAAAGCACCGGAGAGCGGCGCTTTTCAGCCAACCGCTCCCCGGCAACTTCTTTGGGCAAGCATACCGCCCGACATGACATTTTTACGATTGAGCTTCAAAATTTTCAGCCGAAGTATCTCTTGAGCAATCCTTCAAATGCTCTTCCGTGCCGGGCTTCGTCTTTTGCCATTTCATGAACCGTGTCATGAATCGCATCCAGATTGTGCGCCTTTGCCAGCTTTGCCAGCTCAAACTTTCCGGCAGTTGCACCGTTCTCCGCGGCAACACGAACCGAAAGATTCTCCTTGGTGGAAGCGGAAACGCATTCTCCCAGCAGCTCCGCAAACTTTGCGGCGTGCTCCGCTTCTTCCAGCGCGGCAGTTTTCCAGTATTCCGCAATTTCGGGATACCCTTCCCGCGCGGCAGCACGGCTCATGGCAAGATACATTCCGACCTCCGTGCATTCTCCCTGGAAGTTGGCGCGAAGCCCTTCCACAATCTCGGCAGGAACGCCCGGCTCCTTGGCAATTCCGATCACATGCTCGGTTGCCCAGGTGACCGACTCCTCCACAACCTCTACAAACTTTTCACCCGGTGCCTTACACAGAGGACATTTGTCCGGACGGACATCCGATTCTACGATTTCACCGCAAACGGTGCATCTCCATTTTTTCATCTCGTTTTCCTCCGAAAAATTTAAAATTTTGACCGATCTGTCGGTTACACATTTATTTTATCATATTTTTTTCGAAAATGCAAGTCTTTTTCAAAAAAATTAGAATTATTTTTGTTTTTATTTTAATTTTTGTTTCTTTCTGTCGCTTTTTCAGGAAAAAGAGTAAAAAACGCAACTGACACCAAGCAGAACTAGATACCCGGCAATCAGATAAACAATCACCCGCAGGGACAGGAACGACAGAACCGGGCTGCAAAGAACCAAAATGCCGAGAACCAGTCCCAGGATGTTCATCACCAGAGAAACCCAGAAGCCGGATTTTTTTCTCTCTTCCGTCATATGCGCAAGTCCTGCAATACAATGTGCAATCATCCAGACGGGAATCAACAGCGTCAACGCCCATTTCCCGGCATCGGGAGTTGCGATCAGCAGCATACCGCACATGACGCTCATCATACCGGAAATCAGAGAAAGAATCGGACAAAATCCGGTAAAATGCGCCAGCCGGATATAAAAAATCACATCGCATACCCCAAGCACTACCGCAAGAACTCCGTAGAGCACGATGCACCACGTCAGCATCCTGTCCGGATGAATCAGCATCAAAGCACCGAGCAAAACCAGCAGAATACCGCTGATACCTCCCACCCAATCATAATCCGACCGTTTTCTCATACGTGCTCTGCCTCCCCGCCGTGAAGAATGGTCATAAACTCCTCGCCGGTGACCGTCTCTTTTTCATACAGATAGTTTGCCAATTCGTCCAGCTTGGCACGGTGTGCCGATAAAAGTGCACTCGCTTTTTGATGCTGTTCTTTTACGATTGCAACCACTTTTTTGTCAATTTCCTTCTGCGTATCGGCAGAGCAGGCAAGCGACGCATCGCCGCCGAGATACTGGTTGCTGATTGTCTCCATTGCAACCATGTCAAATTCGTCGCTCATTCCGTACCGGGTAATCATGGCACGCGCCAGCTTCGTCGCCTGTTCAATGTCATTGGATGCGCCTGTGGTGATCTCGCCGAAGATCAGCTCCTCCGCCGCCCTTCCTCCGGTCAGCGTGGCAATCTTGTTCTCGATTTCCTTTTTCGTCATCAGTACCTTGTCTCCCGTTTCCACCTGCATCGTGTAACCGAGTGCACCGGAGGTTCGCGGAATGATGGTAATTTTCTGCACCGGAGCGGAATCCGTCTGCAACGCCGCAACCAGAGCATGCCCGATCTCATGATAAGCGACCACCTTCTTTTCCGCATCGGAAAGGATGGCGTTTTTCTTCTGGTACCCGGCAATAACCACCTCAATGCTTTCCTCCAGATCCGCTTCTTCTACCACCGTGCGTCCGGCGCGAACCGCGTGAAGCGCCGCCTCATTGATAATGTTCGCCAGCTCCGCTCCGGAGGTCCCGGCTGCCATACGGGCAATGGTATGGAAGTTCACATCCGGAGCCGTCCTGATCTTTTTGGCATGCACCTTCAGAATTGCTTCCCGACCGGCAAGATCCGGAAGTTCCACGGGAACCCGGCGATCAAAACGACCGGGACGGGTCAGCGCAGGGTCAAGGGATTCCGGACGGTTGGTCGCTGCCAGAATAATGACACCGGTATTTCCTTCAAAACCATCCATCTCGGTCAGAAGCTGGTTGAGCGTCTGCTCCCGCTCATCGTTGCCGCCAAGCTGCCCTTCCCGCTTCTTTCCGATGGCATCAATCTCGTCGATAAAAACGATACACGGCGCCTTTTCCTTCGCCTGCCGGAACAGATCCCGCACCTTGGAAGCGCCCATACCGACAAACATCTCTACGAATTCCGAGCCGGACATGGAGAAAAACGGAACCCCGGCTTCTCCCGCAACCGCTTTCGCGAGCATGGTCTTACCGGTACCGGGAGGGCCAACCAGCAAAACACCTTTCGGCATAGAGGCACCGACATCGGAATACTTTTTCGGATTGTGCAGATAATCCACAATCTCCGCAAGGCTTTCCTTTGCTTCGTCCTCGCCGGCGACATCGTCAAACCGGATGCCGTCGGTAGAGGGAACATACACCTTCGCATTGCTCTTTCCCATGCCAAACGCCATGGCATTGGGACCTCCCGCCTGCGACATCAGCTTCTTGTTCATATACTGCCCGATTCCGACGAAAATCAGAATCGGCAACAGAACGGTGAGGAAAAAGCTGAGCAAGGGCGACGTGGTCTTTTCGATGTTCCGGGTAAACTCTGCGCCACAGCTGTAAAGCCGTTGTGTCAGATCCGGATCGTTCATCGCTCCGGTCCGATAGACCTGCTTTTC
This sequence comes from uncultured Eubacteriales bacterium, assembly GCA_934481515.1. Taxonomy (GTDB): domain Bacteria; phylum Bacillota; class Clostridia; order Oscillospirales; family CAG-272; genus UMGS1865. Next base: position 13,314 of record CAKSPO010000039.1, on the reverse strand, counting down.
CTCCTTGTCCGTAAATACGATCTCGGAGCTGTCCACCTCCACCTTGCCGATGTTTCCTTCCTCGATCATTTTCATAAATGTACCGTAGTCCACTTCCTTTACGCGGGCATTGTTCAACAGCGGAGCCACCACCATATTGAACACCAGAATCACCAGAAGAACAATACCGTAATAGTAAATCAATGGTTTTTTCGGAGATTTTACTTCTTTCATAACAGAGATTCCTTCCTTTTGCCATCATTATTCTATTGTAAAAGCTTTCAGGATACCGCTTCAAACTGACTGTTGTACAGCTCTGCATAGAATCCACCCTTCGCCATCAGCGTGTCATGCGTTCCGCTTTCCACCACATCGCCGTCCCGCATCACCAGAATCAGATCGGCATTTTTGATCGTGGAAAGCCGATGCGCAATCACAAAGCTGGTGCGTCCGGCGGTCAGCTCATCCATTGCCTGCTGGATCAAAAGCTCCGTGCGCGTATCCACCGAGGAGGTCGCCTCATCCAGAATCAGCATCGGCGCATTTTGAAGCATCGCCCGCGCAATGGTCAGAAGCTGTTTCTGACCCGCCGAAATGGATGTGGCTTCGGAAAGAACCGTATCAAACCCTTCCGGCAACGTATGAATAAACTGATCCAGCCCGCAGACCCGGCAAACCTCTTCCAGCTGCCCGTCCGAAATCCCCTGCAGATTGTAAACAAGATTTTCCCGGATGGTTCCCTCAAACAGCCACGTATCCTGAAGCACCATGCCGAACAGCCGGTGCACCTCCTCACGGCGCAATGCCGAGGTGGGCACTCCGTCGATGCAGACTGAGCCGTCGGTCGGCTCGTAAAAGCGCATCAAAAGATTGACCAGCGTTGTTTTCCCAGCCCCCGTAGGGCCTACAATCGCAACCTTCTGCCCCGGCAGAACCTCCGTTGAAAAATCCTTGATGACCGTTTTCTCAGGAGAATCCGGATAGGCAAACCGCACATGCCGGAAACTGACCGCCCCGTGGACCGCGGGAAGCGTTTCCGTTTTTTCGCTTTCGTCCGGAAGCTCTTCGTTTTCCAGAAAATCAAAAATCCGGTTTGCGGATGCCGAAGCGGTTTGCAGATTGGTCATTCCCTGCGCAATCTGCGTCAGAGGAGACGTAAACAAACGCACATACAAAATAAAGGAAACAATCACGCCAAACGCAATTTCCCCCCGCAGAGCGAGAATGGAACCGATGACGCAGACTGCCACAAAGGCAACATTTCCGACCACATTCATCAGCGGCTGCATCATTCCGGAGAGGAACTGCGACTTCCAGTTTGCCTCGTAGACCGCGGTATTCAGACCGTCAAAATGCGTGCCGACGATCCCCACCGCCCGGCTCAGACGTACCGTGTCATGACCGGAATACATCTCTTCAATATACCCGTTCAGAGCACCGAGACTTTCCTGCCGCGCCGTGAAAAAGCGTTGGGATTTCGACATCAGGAACACCGTCAGAAGCATTCCGATCAGCGTTACTCCAAGCGAAACCAGCGCCAAACGCCATTCGGTCACAAACATCATAATCAGACAGCCGACAAACTGCGTTGTCGCGCTGATAATAGTGGGCAGGCTGTTGGTGAGTCCTTGCTGCAACGTCGAAACATCATTGGTGATGCGGCTGAGAATGTCTCCCTGTGCGTTCGCATTGAAATATTTCTGTGGCACCCGGTTGATCTTGCGGGAAAGCTCTCCGCGCATCCGGTAGGACATATTCAGCGTCACGGTCGCCATGATGTACTGCTGAACAAACCCGAACACCCCACTCAAAAGATAGATACCCGCAAGAAAAATACCGATCTTCGCAATGGCGTGCAAATCAATTCCCGTGAAAAGCCCTTCCGACATCAGATTTGCAATTTTTCCAACCTGATCCGGACCGATAATGGTCATGACCGCACTCAGCGCCGCCAGAACCAACGCCACCAGAACAGCGCCGGTCGCCGAGCGCAGATAGGACGCGGAACGGGCAAGTGCCTGCTTTTTCCCGGCACGTGCGGGAGTATGATTCTTTTTCATGGCTTTCATCTCCCCTCCTTCAGCTCTGCCGCACTGAGCTGGGACAGTGCAATTTCACGATACACCGGGCAGGAATCCATCAGCCCGTCATGCGTGCCGTCCCCGACGATCCGCCCCCGGTCAAGAACCAGAATCCGGTCGGCATGGCGGATCGTGCTGATCCGTTGCGCCACAATGATTTTGGTCGTGTCCCTAAAATTTTCCGAAAGCTCCGCCCGGAGCTTTGCATCCGTCCGGTAGTCCAGCGCCGAAAAGGAATCGTCAAAAATCAGAATCTCCGGCTGACGTGCCAGCGCACGGGCAACGGAAAGCCGTTGCTTCTGCCCGCCGGACATGTTCCTGCCAAGCTGTGCCACCGGATGCGCACTTCCGTCCGGCAGTTTCTCCACAAACTCCTTCGCCTGCGAAACCGAAAGCGCCCGCTCCAGATTCTCCCCGCTCTCCGCCGCCGCACTTTCACCGAAGAATACGTTTTCCCGGATGCTGCCCGCAAAAAGAACCGCCTTCTGCGTCACATAACCGATCTTGTTATAGAGCGCGTCAAAGGTGTAATCCTTTACATTGACCCCATCCACCAGAACCTCGCCGGTGCCGGCATCGTAAAAACGGGGAATCAGATTCACCAGCGTGGTCTTACCGCTTCCGGTCGCACCGATGATCGCCAGTGTCTCTCCCTTCCGCACGCAAAAGTTCAGATTCTGCAGCTCGTCCTCCGAAGCCCCCGGATACCGGAACGAAACATTGCGGAACTCCACGTTTCCTGTCCCGTTCCCCTCCGTCCGCGTTCCCTCAACAATTCCGATCTTCTGATCCAGCACCTCGCAGATCCGCTCCGCCGAGACCTGCGCCTGCGGCAGAAGCATAAAGATCATAACCAGCATCATAAAGGACATCACCACATACGTGGCATAAGTACTGAAAACAAGAACATCACTGAACATCGTCAGCCGGGCGGCGGGATCCGACAGCGGGATCGCGTTTACCAAAGCAGCCCCCAGCCAATAAATCACCAAAGCCAACCCGTTCATGCCAAGCCCCATCACCGGCTGAATGAGCGCAAACAGATGCTGGTTTTTCGTCTGCAAGCGGAACATCTCCCGGCTCGGAACATCGAATTTTTCATTCTGGTATTCCTCTGCGTTAAAAGCGTGCACCACCAGAATTCCGGTCAGATTTTCCCGCGCCGCCCGGTTGATCCGGTCCGTCATCTTCTGCACCAGACGGAACCGCGGCAGACAGACCGACATTACGGCAAGGATGGTGGCGCAGATCGCAACCACAAATCCGGCAGTCACCGCCGAAAGCTCCCAGCTCTTTCCGAGAATCTTAATCAGCGCCCACACCGCCATGATCGGTGCCTTGAGCAGCATCTGCATTCCCATGGCAATAATCATCTGAATCTGTGTGATGTCATTGGTCGTTCTCGTAATCAGGCTCGGAACGGAAAAATTCTGCATTTCCTCCCGCCCCAGAGACATCACATGGTGGAACAGTTTTTCCCGGACGGCAAAGCTGAAACCGGACGCCGTTTTCGCGGAAAGGAATCCGCAGCCAACCGCCAGCAGAGCGCTGATCAGCGCGCACCCCAGCATCTTCATGCCGACCGCGACCAGATCCCCCGTCTCCCCGCCGGTTTTAATCAGCGTCGTCAGCTCCGTCATATAGTCGGGCAGACGCAGATCAAAAAAGACCTGCACCACCACCAAAACACAGCAAAGAAGAAACATTCCCACTTCCCTGCGGCGCATATTTTTCAACAATCGGATCATTCCGCTCCTCCTCTCAGACCCCGTGCTTCCGGATTTCCGAGATGTTGTGATCCATCGCCGCAAGGCAGCTCCGAAACGCCTCTATCTGCGACTCCTCCAAGCCTGAAAGCAATCTTTCCGCAAATTTTTTCTGCAACTCCCAGCCCTCCGCAATCAATGGCTCCGCCTTTGAGGCAACAACCAATCTCGTTTTCCGCCGATCCCCCGGCTCCGCCTGCCGCGCCAGCAGTCCCTCGGTCACCAGACGATCCACATGGACCGAAACAATCCCCGGCTTCAGACCGCGAAACCGGCAAATATCGCCCGCCGTATTTTCCTCCGGGTGGTTCGCCACAAACATCAGAATATCCACTGCCATCGGCGAAAGCCCTGTTTCCCGGCAGATCGGTTGCAGAACCGTGTGATACGCTTCCACAAACCGGTTGGCATGGTTGAACATCTTCGCCGCCGTTACCTTCCACTCCGCTTCCATAAAACCTCCAAAATCAAATAATCTAATATTGGAACATTTAATATTATAATTTTTGAAGTCGAAAATGTCAATGAACTATTTGTAAATAAATGATGCAAAAATCATGAAAACTGCAGTTTCATCCTTTCGCCGATGTTCGGAAAGCACAGCAAACAAAAAAATAACCATTTATAACCGGAAATCGCAAAAAAACAAAAAGAGCGACCATTTATAATTTCTATATTTTTATAATTATAAAAGGAGAAGAACCGCCGTCGTTTCTCCCGACAGCGGTTCTTTGTGATCCTCCGGTCTTTCCCGAAGAGTTATTTATACATAGTAAACAGAACCGAACCGTAATCCGTTCCGCCATTTCTCTCATTCCGGCAACACCAGATCTCCCGGCTTGATCCATCCGATTTTATAGAGCAGCTCACTGAACAAAAGCGACAGCACCGCCGGCAGAAGGAAGCAGATGAGAATCAGCCCCATCCAGTCCATCACACCGACCTGTGCCGGATAGCTTCCGCCAAACCACCCCATGACAATCCCGATCGGACCGAGCAAACCGCAGGTTCCCATGCCGGAATTGATGGCGGCGCCATACATCCGGAGCTGAAAAACACAGGTGGCAAGAGGACCCGTAATCGCCGACGTCAGTGTCGCAGGAATCCAGATGCGCGGGTTGCGGATGATGTTCGGCATCTGAAGCATGCTGGTTCCAAGCCCCTGAGAGAGCAGACCGCCAAAGCCATTCTCCTTAAAGCTCATCACGGCAAACCCGACCATCTGTGCACAGCAGCCCGCGACAGCGGCACCGCCCGCCAGTGCAAGCCCGGCATAGTCCAGAGAAACCACTTCCCCCGCCTGATTCAGAACCGCCATTCCGCTCAGAGAAATGGCAGAACAGATTGCCGCAGAGCTGATCGGGAGCGTCAGCGCCACTCCGATCACCACGGAAACCAGAATTCCCATCAGAAACGGCTGACAGGTGGTCGCCCAACCGAGGAAGCTGCTGATTCCGCCCACCGCTTTTCCGATATAGGGAGCGCAGAATACACTGAGCAAACCGCCCGAAAGGAGCGTCACAAAGGGGGTAACCAGAATGTCCACCCTCGTCTTTTTGGAAACCAGCATTCCCATCTCCGCGGCAAAGATCGCAATGATCAGAACCGCCAGCGGTCCTCCCGCTCCGCCGTACTGGTTGGCAAGATACCCGACCCCGGCACAGCTGTAGATCACCAGGGGAGATGCTTTCAGAGATACCGCAATTGCCACCGCCATCGCGGGACCCGCAATCGCCTGCGCACCGGAACCGATGGTGGAAAGAACCGAAAGTCCCGGAATCATCCCAAGCGCCTTGAAAATGGTTCCGATCAGGAGCGATGCAAACAACCCAAACGCCATCGCGCCCATGCCGTCAATAAAATACCGCTTGGCATACCGTTTCAATGTCTCTTTCACGTCTGATTTCCTCCGTTTGCAAAAAATACCGGATTCTGTATTCTGATTAACAGTATAACACAGGCGAGCCGCTTTTGCAAGGAAAAAAGCAGACAAAAAATTCCCGGCGCGACCTTCCTTTTTTCACGGAAGGAGCAACAAACAAAGCCCCGCCCCCCCTCACACCCATTCTTGACAAATCTCCTGCCGCATGGTACAATAGACAGGAACCAAATTCTCTACGGAGGCAAACAAAATGAATCAGACCCAAAACCTGCGCCCGGAATCCCTGGAGCGCATCCGTACACAGCAACAGGCAGAGACCTTCATCAAAGAACAGATTGAGGAACTCCGCCAACAGATCGGAGAGAAAAAGGTACTGCTCGCCCTCTCCGGCGGCGTGGATTCTTCCGTTGTCGCGGCACTTCTCATCAAGGCAATCGGCAGACAGCTGGTGTGCGTACACGTCAATCACGGACTGTTGCGCAAGGGAGAGCCGGAACAGGTCGTCCGCGTGTTCCGTGAGGAAATGAACGCCAATCTCGTGTACGTAGACGCAATAGACCGTTTCCTTGACAAGCTGGCAGGCATCTCCGACCCGGAACAAAAAAGAAAGATCATCGGAGCGGAATTCATCCGCGTCTTTGAGGAAGAGGCACGCAAACAGGAGGGCATTCATTTTCTGGCACAGGGCACCATCTATCCCGATATTCTGGAAAGCGACGGCGTCAAGGCGCATCACAACGTCGGAGGGCTTCCCGAGGATCTGCAATTTGAACTGGTAGAGCCCGTCAAATTCCTGTATAAGGACGAGGTACGCATGGTCGGAAAGGCACTGGGGCTTCCTGACAACATGGTCTACCGCCAGCCCTTCCCCGGTCCCGGACTCGGTGTCCGTTGCACCGGAGCCATTACCCGCGACCGGCTGGAAGCGGTTCGGGAGTCCGACGCAATCCTCCGTGAGGAGTTTGAGAAGAACGGACTTGCCGGCAAGGTCTGGCAGTATTTCACCACCGTCCCGGACTATCGTTCCACCGGAATCCGCGACGGCAAAAGAAGCTGGGATTGGCCGGTCATCATCCGCGCCGTCAATTCGGTCGATGCCACCTCGGCAACCATCGAGGAAATCCCCTACGCACTTCTGCACCACATCACAAACCGCATTCTCTCCGAGGTCAGGGGCGTCAACCGGGTTCTCTACGACCTCTCCCCAAAGCCCATCGCAACCATCGAGTGGGAATAATCCCAAAGGACAAAACCAGCAAACACCGGCTTTAAAGTTTTGGTGTTCGCCCTCATAGCATCGACCTACCAACAAAATTCCATCGTTCATAGCCCGGTACGCCGCAAATCTGCGGCGCACCGGGCAATTTCTCATTCCGGCAAAAAAAGCAGTGCCCGATGACGTCACACTCAAGGAGACACCGGAGCGGCATATCCGACATCAACCTCACTCTACTTTCCCCGTACCGTCCGTTGTGGCTTTATCCGTGCTCTCTCGTGCCGAAGCATTCGATCAGCCGAAGAATGTTTTCCATGGCAAAGAGCAGATTTTCTTCCGACCTCGCCCGGCTCTCGGAAAGCGGCTCCGGCAAACGGTTGATCGTAAAAACAGCATCCACCCCGTGCGCATACACGTTTCCCACATCATAGGAAACACCGCCGACCAAAGCAACCAAAGGTACCCGTTGCCGTTTTGTACGGCGCGCAACGCCGCCGATGACCTTTCCCATCAGACTCTGACAATCCAGCCTCCCTTCTCCCGTCAGACAAAAGTCTGCCCCCGCCAGAAGATCATCAAAATGCACGGTGTCAAGAACCGTCTCAATGCCGCTTCTCAGTTCAGCATGCAGAAACGCATGGATTCCCGCGCCCATTCCGCCTGCCGCACCGCCGCCGGAAATTCCGGACACATCAATTCCAAACTCGCTTTCCACTGCCTTTGCGGCGACGCGAAGACCGTCGTCCAGAGCCTTCACCTGTTCGGGTGTCGCCCCTTTCTGCGGCGCAAAAACATACGCCGCACCGTTCACTCCGTACAGAACGTTCTCAATGTCGCACATACCGACCACGTGGACATCGTCCGGAACGGGAACCATCTCCGAAAGATCAATGCGCCGGATGTCCGCAAGCCGCCCGCCTGTGGGAAGAAAAACATTCCCGTCAGCATCAAGAAACCTTCCTCCCATGGCGCAGACAGCCCCCAGCCCCATGTCCGTTGTCGCGGAGCCGCCAAGACCGATAATGATCCGTTTGCATCCCCGCTTGAGACTGTCAAGAATCAGCAGCCCTACGCCAAAGGTAGTCGCACGCATCGCATCCTTTCGGGTTTCCACCAACGGAAGCCCCGCACAGGCTGCCATTTCAATCACCGCTGTTTTCACCCCGCCGTCGGAGAAAATTCCGTAAAAGCCCGGCATGTCCTCCATAAACGGATTTTTGGACGGCACACAGACCCGCTCTCCGCCCATCGCCGCAAGAAAGCAATCCACACTCCCCTCTCCGCCGTCCGCAACAGGAACCGCAACCACCTCGCAGGCGGGAAAATGCTCATGAATCTTTCTTTCGCAAAGTTCACAGATTCGGACCGAGGACAGCGTCCCCTTAAAGGAATCCGGAACCAGAACAACCTTTTTCATCCTGTATACGCCTCCGATCTTTTCATAAAAGGGGGAATTCCGCACCTGTCCCCTGCCATCCTGCAGTCCCCGTGCCGGCATGCACCACATCTATACTCTACCATAACCGCACCGCGCTGTCAAGCATTTTCCGGCCTTCCCCGACCGATCTTCCGGCAAAAGCCGATCAAACAGGTTTTTTCAACCGTCGGAATCTTCCTTCCCACTCTACGAAACGGCTGCAATTACAGAAAGCGCCGGTGCTACCCAAACGGGTAACACCGGCGCTTTCTGCATTATGCAGGAAATTACAGTTGCTCTTTTACCTTGGAAGCCTTGCCGACACGTCCGCGCAGATAGTACAGCTTTGCACGTCTGACCTTCGCAACACGGATGATGTCCACCTTCGCCACATTGGGAGAGTGAATCGGGAAGGTCTTCTCAACACCGACACCGTAGGAAACGCGTCTTACGGTAAAGGTCTCAGAGATTCCGCCGCCATGCTTTGCAATGACGGTTCCCTCGAACATCTGGATTCTTTCGCGGTTGCCCTCTTTGATCTTGTTGTGAACGCGAACGGTATCACCGATGCGAACCACGGGCAGCTCCTGCTTCAATTGCTCGTTTGTAAAAGCCTCAATCAGATTCATCTTGAGTCCTCCTTCAAAATCATCGGATGTTCATGCGAGCATTGCAGCGGACCATCCGGAAAATCATGCGCCATGCGCAACAAGAGTATTATAGCACATTCTTTTTCGTTTTGCAAGCATTTTTTTGCATATTTTCCGGAATTCTCAATTTTTTTGAACAACTGCAAGCCGGAATCTGTAAAAATACAGTTTTCGCATCGGTTTATTTTCTTTTCCAAACATAGGAATCGGATTCGCGTAGCCATTCGGCAGCACTTTGCGCATTTTCAAGCGTTTCTTTATCAAATGGGATTCTTAAAAACGCATTTTCTCTCCCCCATCCGCTCTGCACTTTGAAATATGCGTTTTTCAAGCCTGTCTTCGCGAACGCATACCCCCCGATTGAGGACACACTTTCCCCGATTGTTACATTGGTCAAGTCGGTACAGCCATAAAAAGCACGTTTACCGATACTTGCAACACGATCCGGAATCGTGATCTCAGTAAGACCCGTGCAACAATTGAAGGCATATTCGCCGATCTCCAACGCACTAACCGGTATCGTGACTCCCGTGAGTCCGCCACAACCGAAAAATGCGAACGGACCAATAACGGTAATCCCCTCCGGTATCACAATCTCCAAAAGCCCGGTACAGCCGTAAAACGCAGCTTCACCGATGCTGGTAACGCTGCCGTCCGACGGGATAATACTGTTTTTACAGCCCAGAATCAACCTTTTGTATGCAGTTTCAATCAGACAGTTGCCCGAACTGTGATACGTTGCATTATCCTCTGATACAATAATACTTTCAAGTCCAGCGCAACCGCTGAACGCCCGGTTACCTATATTCTTCACACTGCCCGGAATTATGATTTTCGTCATACCTTCGCAACCGAAGAAAGCAGACTCACCGATGTTCAACACCCCCTCCGGTATTGTAATGCTTGTAAGTCCCGTACATCCGGAAAGCGCTTCTTTCTCGATGGTTTTTACCCCCGCCGGGATCGTAATCTCCGTAAGTCCGGTGCAATTTTTAAAAGCAGATGAACCAATGCCTGTAACACTTTCCGGCATTGTGACGTTTTTAAGCCCTGTGCAATTATAAAATGCGCCTACGCCGATATTCTTCACTTCATTCGGAATCACAAATCCGGTAAGTCCGGTACAACCGTCAAACACATACGAACCAATCTCCGAGGTTTCTATACCAAGCGTAACACAGGCAAGTCCTGTGCAATGATAGAATGCGTTACTACCGATCGCACTCCCTGTCACAATCACTTCCTTCAGGCTCCCCGGTACATACAGATGATTATCATCATATCCGGATGCGTCGAAAATCCACCCAAGGAATGTATATTTTTCTTTTGCGGAGGGAAGTGCCTCGTCCCTGCTCCGACCGATAAACGGAAGCGTCATCCGGGTAAGCCCCGTGCAACCACAAAATGCGCCCTTGTCAATCCATTCCACGCTCTCCGGAATTACAATGTCGGTAAGCGCCGTACAGTTCCGAAAAGCATAAACGCCAATGCTTTTTACGCTTCCCGGAATCGCAATCTCCGTCAGCGACTCGCATCCGGAAAACACATAATCACTGAGACTTTCAACCCCCTCCGGCATCGTAACACGCATAAGTCCCGTACAGAGCCAAAAAGCATATCTGCCAATGCTTTTTACGCTTCCCGGAATCGCAATTTCCGTCAGCGACCTGCATCCCGTAAACGCATACTCCCCGATACTCTCAAGGTTCTCCGGCAGCCTCACTTCGGGAAGCGTCGTGCAATTATTGAAGGCACTTGATCCGATCGCCACAAGACTTTCCGGCAGGTCAATCCGCGTCATCGAATTACACCCTGCAAAAGCAGAAGAACCGATTTCCCGGATTCCGTCGCAAAGAATCACCGTGCGGATCATCTTGTCCCCTTTAAAAGCTCCAGCCCCGATTGCCGTCACTGGGAAACCGTTGATATACGCCGGGACAATAACGACCGTTGCCTTCCTATAGGTATTGGTAAACTCCGTAATGGTTGCCTTTCCTTCATTGACCGTGTACGTAAAATCATCGAAATAAACCTTGATCCACTTCCCGTAAATTGCACCGTCCGCATGGAATTCCGTGCTGTCAAACAAAGGTGTCTGGAAATTGGCATCGACAAACCACGCATAGAAATATTCTTTGGAGCTCGGATTCGTCATAATATCGTCCGGTTTTTCCGGTGGCGTGATCCGATACCCCTGCTTCTCACTCGTGTACAGCGTCTGATCCAGGTAACCGTCAATGTAGACCTTCACGACAATCCGCGGGTCCTTCGCACCGCAAACACTGCAAAAGCCGCCGCGATAGGTATGCTCTGCCCGCCCGGAAATCTCACTCTCATGCCCGCAGGCAGAAGCATGCCAGTGATGCGTTTCGTCACTCGTCCAGCCTTCCGCATATTTGTGCGTATGTGCCAGCTTCGGAATTTCCACCGTCTCTGTCCGGTAACATACCGCGCAGACCCGATGCTTCTCACCCGCCGTTTCCTCCGTTGCCGCCCGGTCGATGATCCAACCGCTGAACGTATGCTCCGCTTTCCCGGAGACCTCGCTCTCATGCCCGCAGGCAGAAGCATGCCAGTGATGCGTCCCGTCGCCCGTCCAGCCTTCCGCATATTTGTGCGCATGCACCAGCTTCGGGATCTCTACCGTCTCTGTCCGGTAACATACCGTGCAAACCCGATGCTTCTCGCCCGCCGTTTCCTCCGTTGCCGCCCGGTCGATGATCCAACCGCTGAACGTATGCTCCGCCCGCCCGGAAATCTCGCTCTCATGCCCGCAGGCAGAAGCATGCCAGTGATGCGTCCCGTCGCTCGTCCAGCCTTCTGCATACCTGTGCCCCGATTTCGGCACCACCTGCTGTGCCTTCAGAACCACGCCGCAAACCGAGCAATGACTTCCTTCCGTCTTGCCCTCAACAAGACAGGTTGCCGCAACCGCCGGATCCGTCACCGGCGTGTGTCCCGACTTCGGCACTACCAGCTGTGCCTGTAAGACCTCACCGCAAACCGAGCAATGACTTCCGTACGTTTTTCCTTCTGTCATACATGTCGCCGGAACGGCAGGATCCGAAACCGGCGTATGTGCTTTTTTCGGAAGCACCTGCGGTTCCTCAAACACAAACCCGCAAACCTCACAGTGCGAACCTCCGGTATGTCCCGCCGAGGCGCAGGTTGCCTCCACAGAGGGCATTGCCACCGGACGGTGCTCCGTCTTGGGGAGTGTCTTTTGCTCCTTCAGTACAGCGCCGCAGACCGAACAATGGCTTCCTTCCGTCTTGCCATCAGTAAGGCAGGTTGCCGGAACAGCCGCATCCACCGCCACAACATGCCCGGCGGGAATCCGTCGTGTCTCCGTATAACCGCACAACGTGCATGTATACCGCATCTCCCCGTCCCGCTCACAGGTCGCCGCACGTAGAAGTGCCCCACCGTCTAAACGGTGCTCACATTCGCTCTTCGTCCCCGAAACCGTCCCATCGCCGGTAACGCCCTCATCAGAGCTACCGCAGGAAATGACCAGCAGACATCCAAACATCAAAAGCGCAGCCAAAATCCATCGCTTTCCGTAATTCATAACCTTTTCCTCCTGAACTTTCCAAGATAAAAAACAGATTATGAACATTATATATATTCAAGTTATATATTCAAGTCATTTCACAAAAAATTAACAAATGAGCAAAACAACACCAATCACAAACATTTCCCTTCTGTAAAAAAATCCTTCCCTTTGGCAACCGATAAGCAAAGTACAAACCATTCTTCTTCCGCATCCCATCCTCTCGGCAATGCCCAAACCGCAAAAAAATGCACCGCTTCTCCGGAAAGTTTCAATGCATTCCAGGACCTTTCAAAAAAATCCGAAACCGGAAAATGCGCTTTCTTCCGGATTTTCCTTGACAAGCAAACAAAAATATGATAAAATAAGAACCGTCAAAGAAGAGCGCCGCAGCTCCCCCACAAAATCAGCACCTTGACAGTAACGCCTTCTCTTATATTTTTCATTTTCTCTGCGAAAATACAAACGAATCCCGCACATCGTAGATGTGTTCCCTCATCAAGCGGAAATCATCCGAACACTTTCTTCATCTTTGTAACAAAAGATTGTTGGAGGTATTGAAAGGCTTTATGCGAAGAGGTATTTCAGACAAGCCCGACGGTTTCGAAGCGACCATAACGAAGCAGTCTTGAAACCTCCTTGCCATAGCGGAAGCAACTGGCGAAAAAACCCTGTATCTGTGAGGAATACGCGAACTTTTCGGACAGCAAAGTTTTTTCTTCTAATGTTTTTTCTAATACAATTTCATAGTTCCGTTTATACGGAGGGAT
>CAKSPO010000038.1 GCA_934481515.1 uncultured Eubacteriales bacterium | reverse complement strand
CACCAGAACGGCGGAAAGAAGCATCAGAACGCCACCCAAAGCATATTGTACTCCGGCAGGAATGGAAGCGGCAAGCAGGTTGATCATGATTCAAAAAACCTCCAAAATGATTGTTTGTCCGTGGTGAGAAACCAAAAACGCACCACTAATAATTCACTTTTATTATTTTAGCATAAAACTTCCAAAATTGCAAGTGCTTTTTTCAACTTTTTCATTTTTTTATCGGAATTGCAGTGTCTGGCTGGCAATTCCCATTTTTCGGTACTTTCCGGGAGTCATGCGCGCTTCCTTCCGGAACTGTTCGGTAAAATAAGACTGAGAGGAAAAGCCGCATTCATAGGCAATTTCGGAAATGGATTTTTCCGGTTGCAGAAGGAGTTGCTTTGCGTGCTCCAGACGAACGGAGAGCAGATATTCCTGCGGGGTATTCCCCATCACGTGAGAAAAGATCCGGTGAAAGTGATTGGGGGAATAGCCGGATATGGCGGCGATTTCAGACAGCGTCAGGGGAGCGCCGTAATGCGTGTGCAAAAAATCCAGCACCCGCGGGATGCACGGATTCTGTCCGCTTCCCCGCAATCCGAGCGAAAGATAATTTCGGTTGCGCTGTGCATCGCTTCGAAGGTGGTAAAACAGCTCCAGAAGCCTTGCGTTGACGTAGTCATCTTCTTCCTCATAGCCTTCGCTGAGCAAATGATGAATCAAAGATTCAAACAGAAATCCGTAAATCTCCCGGTCAATGATCCGGTAAAAGTCCGGCAGATCATTCAGGGGGGCGGCATAAGGAGAATCCTCCGGAAGCTGAAAATGCAGGTACCAGCACTGAAAGCCGAGAATGCTGCTGCGCCTTTGCTCCGGTTTGGAGCACAGGAGCGACCCTTCCGATATTTCGTATTCCCGACCGTCGACGATCGCCTTTCCGTCACAGTCCGTGTAGAATTCCACTTCAAATCCCGGAGTCAGCCGCTCCGGGGTTTTTTTCTTTCCGGGGAAGCTTTTGCGGGTATCAAAAATTCCGAAGTTGGTAAGGCGGCACAGTTTCACGGGATATCCCCTCCTCTGTTCTGGTAACGAAGCATTCTATGTGTTGATTTTATCATAAAAATGCATGGATTGCAAGAAAAATCGTAAGATTCTGAAAAAACAAAGGAATATTGTGATAGAAAAGAAAACAGGAGAATTTTATAATGAAGTTATCACAGAATCTGTCCGGTTCAAACCGGGGAAAGGAAGAAAAAGCGACATGAAGATTACGGACATCAAAAGCTTTGTAGTGGATTGCTTCCGTACCAACTGGGTTTTCGTCAAGGTGTATACGGACGAAGGGGTCACCGGCGTCGGAGAAGGAACACTGGAATATAAGGAAAAGGCGCTGGTCGGCGCCATCGAGCACATCCGGAGCACCCTGATCGGAAAAGATCCCCTGCAGATCGAAAAACACTATCACGATATTTATCGGGATGCCTACTGGCGTGGCGGAGCGGTTCTGATGAGCGCCCTGTCCGCCGTGGAAATGGCACTCTGGGACATCCTCGGAAAGTACCTGAACGTCCCTGTATACCAGTTGCTCGGCGGAAAGGTCAATGAGGACTGTCGGATCTACGTCAACGGATGGTTTGCGGGAGCAAAAGAACCGGAGGAGTTTGCGGAAAAGGCACGGATCGCCGTGGAGGAAAGAGGCGTCACGGCGATGAAGTGGGATCCCTTCGGAAAGAGCTACCTGCAAATTTCTTCGCAGGATCTGAACCGTGCACTCCGTTGTATTGCGGCAGTGCGGGAAGCGGTCGGAGACAACGTGGATCTGTTGATCGAAGCACACGGAAGATTCGACGTGCCAACCGGTATCCGGATCGCACAGGAGGTCGCCCCCTTCAAACCGATGTTTCTGGAGGAGCCGGTTCCGCCAAACAATTTGGAAGCGCTTGCGGCAGTCCGGGAAAAATCTCCTGTCGCCATCTCTGCCGGCGAACGCCTGTACACAAGGTTTGATTATAATGAACTCTTCCGGCGCCGTGCCGCCGACTATATCCAGCCGGACGTCTCTCATGCCGGCGGAATCATGGAGCTGAAAAAACTGGCGGCAATTGCCGAAGCAAATTATATTCCCTTCGCACCGCACAACCCTTCCGGTCCCATCGCCAATGCGGCAACACTCCAGCTCGCCGCCTGCTGTCCGAACTTCTGCATTCTGGAAATCATGTACAGCGATGTGGATTACCGGCACCTTGTCACGGACGAAAATCTGATTTATGAAAACGGACGTATCCGCATCGGTAACCGACCGGGACTCGGAATCGAGCTGAATGAAGAGGAATGTCTCCGGCACCCGTACGCGGAACACAATCTTCGTCATTATACCGGCGCCCTGACCGATATTCGTCCCGCAAATACCGCATTTTATTTCTGAGCCTGAAATAAATAAACAACAAATAGATAATAAAAAATGAACAAAAAGGAGAAAAGACATGAAACTCTTTGAAATTCCGGATCACGAACCGAGCATTCTGCCGGAGGGAAAAACGTGGAAGCTGGCATTCAGCGACGAGTTTGACGGAACCGAACTGGATACCGAAAAGTGGGGATACCGCCTCAATTTCTGGGGACAGCGCTTCAATGCTTATACCGATAAAGGCGTTTCTCTGGACGGAAAAAGTAACGTCGTGTTCCGTCCGGTCGTCGAGGATGGGCATTTGCGCTCCTCTCAGCTTCAGACCGGCGCTTTGAGCTTTGATAATCTGGATCTGAACGGTTCGATTCAGAACCGCATTTCCGCGTCTGTCGGTGATAATCCGTGGGGAGAAATTGAGCTTTGGCCCTTTACCCCCCTGCAAAAGCCGCGTTTTATGCACAAATACGGCTATTATGAGGCAAGAGTCAAGTTTCAGAAACGCGGCTTTTGGTGGAGTGCCTTCTGGATCCAGTCCCCCAATATCGGAACCACCTATGACTCCTCCGTCAGCGGTGTGGAAAGCGACATCATCGAAAACTTCTGCGAGGGGCGGCTGACCTCCGGCAACATTTACGGCGGCTATGGAAAAACCTTCGCAGAGGATGCCCGGATCTACTTCCCCTATACCGAAGACGACCAATATCACCGTGTCGGTCTTGAGTGGTCGCCGGAAGGCTATCGGTTCTATTTTGACGGAAAAGAAACCGCACATTCCGATGCTCCGGTTTCCAACGCGGAACAGTTTGTTCTTCTGACCACCGAGATCAAGGGCTACCGGAAAGGCATTGAGCCGACCTTTACGGAAGAGGATCTGCAAGACCGTTTTCTTTGCGATTATGTGCGTGTGTTCGACGAAATCCGCGAATAATTGTCCAAAAACGGTTGCAAAAGCGACAAAATAATGCTAAAATAAGCAAAAGGATGAAATATATGAAAACAGCTCTGATTACAGGTGCCACGGTCAACACAGGGTTCGGGATCGCCGAAAAGTTTGCATCCGAGGGATGGAATGTGGTAATTACCAGCCGGAAGGAGGAGCAGGTGCGGGAAGCGGCGGAGCGTCTTGAAAAGAAATTTCCCGCCGTACAGGTATTCCCCTACGCCCTGGAGCTTGTGACGGAGAAGAACGAAGTGAATGAAAAACGGATGCGGGATATCTTTTCGGATCTGGATCAGCGGGGTGTTTTGGTGGATTGCCTTGTGCTCAATGCCGCGAATCTCGGAATCCGTCAGCGGATCTTTGAGAATCCCCTTTCCGACTTTGTCAACGTGATTCAGACCAATGTGGTTGCCGATTACGCATTGATTGAGCTGGCAGCCCGTCGGATGCGCGACGCAGGCGGCGGTTCCGTGGTGTTTATCAATTCCAACACGGCATACCGTGCCATCCCTGACCGGATTGCCTATTCGACCTCCAAATCCGCACAGCTCGGTATGATGCGTGCTTTGGCGCTGGATCTCGGAAAATATAATATCCGTGTCAACGCCGTGCTTCCCGGAATGATCCGCACCGACCGTTTTGAAGCGAATTATAATAACTGCCGGAAGGCGCTTTCCGTTTATACGCCGCTCGGAGACATCGCCGATTTTTCGGACATTGCCGACGCGGTCTGGTATTTTGCCGCGCATGCACGCAATACCACGGGAGCGGAGCTGACGGTGGACGGCGGAAATATGATTCAGCTCTACCCCATTGTTCCGGAAGAGAATCCCTGATTTTCCGGTGAATTTAATTTTTCGGTAAAAAGGCAGACTTTTCAAAGATGTTCGGAAAAGGAGCCAAAAACAAAGAAAAACGCCGTAAATTCCGCAACTGCGGAACGGTTTGCATTTGAAAAGGAGTTGCCGCAATGAAACTGACATGGCTTGGGCAGGCAGGTTTTTTGATAGAGACGGACGGAAAAAGGATTCTGATTGATCCGTATCTTTCCGATCGGGTCAAGGATTTTGAGCCGGAAAACTGGCGGCGTATTCCTGTGGACGAACGTTTTTTGCATCTGCAACCGGATCTGATTCTGATTACCCACAATCATCTGGATCATCTGGACAAGGAGACGCTCGTGCATTATCTGACACCGGATTCTCATGCTTTGGTTTTTTCTCCGGAAGGCGGGTATCAGGAGCTGAGAGCTTCCTTTCCGGGAACGAAATGCAATTACATTCTTTTCAACACGGGCAGTGAATGGACAGAAGGAAACGTCCGCCTGCGTGCGGTTCCGGCGGAGCATTCCGATCCTCATGCCGTCGGCTACATTCTGACGGCGGAAGGAAAGAATTATTACTTTACCGGCGATACGCTCTATAGCGAAAGGGTTTTTGCGGGGCTGCCCAGGGAACCTCTGTTTGCGGTGTTTCTGCCGGTCAACGGAAAAGGCAACAATATGAACATGGCAGACGCTTCCCGGTTTGCGTTGCGCACCGGTGCAAGGTTTGCCGTTCCGATGCATATCGGGATGTTTGACACCATGACCGATGCAGCGTTTTGCCATCCCGGCAGGATCACACCGAACATCTACTGCGAGGTCGTTTTCCCGGAGGACGACTCCGATTGATGCAAAAGGAATAAAAACGGTTGCCGCTTCCCTCTTTTTTGAGGAAGCGGCAGCCGTTTTTTGATATGGCATATCGGTTGCTTTCGGCACGGGACTGTGCCGAACCGTGAGATTTCAATTCATAAGAATTTCATTCGCAAGAATTTCATTCGCAAGAATTTCATTCGCAAGAATTTCATTTCGGTCTTTCCTTTCGTTCAGTCCTGCATTTTCCGGTGAAAGGCAAAAACCGCAACCGTCAGCAGGACGACGGCATAGCCGAGAACCACCCACAGATGCGGAAGCATCGTTTCGTCATTCCCGGTCAGGAGGGCGCGTCCGAGGTCAACCGCGTGGGAAAACGGAAGGAGGTTTGCAAAGATCCGGAAGCCATCCCCGACGAGGTCCAGCGAGAACCAGGTTCCGCTGAGCCATGCCGAGAGGTTGGTCAGAATGGCTCCGCAGACGGAGGTCGCCTGTTTTTCGTTCATGACGCTTCCGCAGAAAAGCCCGATGGCAATATAAATCAGCGAGACCGGAAGCAGAGAAAGGAGTGCGGGAAGCAGATGCCATGTCAGCTTCAGCCCCATGCAGGCGGCAACCGCATAGCAGACAATGCCTTGACAGAGTGCCATGGGAAGCAGAGGAAGCGTATATCCGAGAATAAAATCGGAGGCTTTCATCGGTGTGGTAAACAGTCGTCCGAGCATAGAGGTCGCGCGGTCGCGGGAGATGAGCATGGCGGAAAAAAGCGCGAGGAAAGAGAGTCCGAACACTGCGATGCCTGGAGTCAACTGTTCCGGTACGAACATTTCCACCGGAATGTTTTTCTGAATGGCACCGAGAAGTAACAGAAGAATGACCGGAAATCCGATTCCGAACGCCAGTGACAGCGGATCCCGCAAAATTTCCTTGGCGACACGGCGGGCAAAAACAAAGGTTTTCATGCAAGTGCCTCCTTTCCGGTAAGGCAGAGGAATGCATCCTCAAAGGAGGCGGCGCCGGTCTGTGCAATCAGCTCCTGCGCGGTGCCGAAGGCACGGAGCTTTCCCTCTGTCAGAACGGCGACATGATCGGCAAGGGCTTCCGCTTCCTCCAGATAATGTGTTGTCAGGACGACGGTCATTTTTCCCTTCAGAGAGCGGATAAAATTCCACAGCTCCCTGCGGGCGACGATGTCGAGTCCCAGCGTCGGTTCGTCCAGAAACAGAATTTTCGGATTTCCCGCCATTGCCATGGCGATGCTGAGCCGCCGTCTCCAGCCGCCGGAAAGGGTTTTGCTTTTCTGATTCCGGACCGTACTCAGAGAGAACCTCTCTTCCAACTCTTCTATGATATTCTTTGGCGTTCCGTAAAGAGCCGCCATCAGTTCCAGATTTTCCAGCACTGTCAGATTGGGAGCGGTGGCACTTTCCTGCGGAGACACGCCGATGATCTGCTTGACCTTTTCCGGTTCCTGCCGGATGCTGTGTCCGAGCAGGGTTGCTTCTCCGCTGTCGGGAGAGGTGAGACAGGAAAGCATCCGGATGGTGGTACTCTTCCCCGCTCCGTTCAGTCCGAGCAATGCCAGCAGTTCCCCTTCCGGAACATGCAGGCAGAGTCGGTCAACAACGGTTTTATTGCCGTATTTCTTGGTCAGATCCTGAAGTTCGATTGCATTCAAAGCCGTTTTTCTCCTCTCAGCCGTTCAATTTTTCGGTTGATTTCCCGGATCTCCGCCTGCATGGAGCAATAGGAAATGATCCATGAAACGGCATAAGTGAACAGCAGGTTTGCGAAAATAATCAGCAGTTTCCACCCTGCCTCCTGCCGGAAGTAGCAAAGCCAAAGAAACGGAAGGAAGAAAACGCAGGTCACCGCAAAATGCAACAGACACTTCTGAAGAAATCCCCAGCGTTCCACCATGAAGATGATGCCTGCCTCCGCAAATACCACTCCGATCAGTCCGAACAGCAGAAACTGCACGGCGACGGCATTGATTTCCGTGGAAAACAGACTTTGCAATGCCGGCATGACCGGAAAGTATGCACCGCTTCCTTCCGCATAAGAAACCAGAATGGTTACCACGGTTCCGATGACGGTGCCGATACCGAATCCGATCCAAAAGCGCCCCAGAATATGCGGCTTCATTGGCAATCTCCTTTCTTCTCCTGCTCGGAGAATATCTCCCGGATTTTCGGCATATAGCGCCGGGAGGTATAGGTTTTGACATTTCCCTCCAGACGGATGCCGATGGTACCCGTCAGGGAGAGATCCAGCCGGAGAATCTTCTGTTTGTTTACCAGCTCGCATTTGGAAATCCGGACGAACAGCGTCGGATCCAGCTGTTCCTCCGTCTCATACAGCCTTGCGTGCAGGGTAAAAATTCCGTTTTCCGTCTGACAAAAGACCCGTTTGCCTTGTGCAAAAATCCGCAGGATCTCCGCGCAGGGGATCCGGATCCGTTCATTGTCCAGATACGCCTGTATGCTGTCGCCGTACAGGCGGTTCAGCTCTTCCGTAATCCGTTTTGCTTCTCCGGCGTATTCTGCGGAAACCACCAGAAGCTTTACCTCTTCTTCGGTTGTGTCCTGTAAAAATTCTATTTTCATCTTTTTTCCGCCTTCCGTCGTTCCTCTTCATTTTATCACAAAAGAATAAAAAAAGGAACCCTTTTTTCACAAACGGTTCGGTTTGCGATACAAACGGTTCCTTTTGAATTTTTTGGAGAAGGTCAGTCGATGTCTTTTTTCTTTCCGAACGAAAAGCGGGATTCGGTACCGCTGAGCAGCCGACGGATGTTGGCGTGGTGCCGGACGACTACAAGAAGCGCCGAGAGTGCGGAAATGACCGGAACCCACGGGGTGCTGTAGCCGAGAATCAGGAGCAGAATCGGACAGGAAACCGCCGCACAGATGGATGCCAGCGACATCAGACGGAACGCAAACAGAAGCAGGAGGAAAATTGCCATGGAAATCAGTCCCATGCGCCAGTCTACGAACCAGACGGTTGCCGCTCCGGCAAGAAAGGCTTTTCCGCCGCGGAAACGGTACCAGACCGGAAACGCATGACCGAGCATGCAGAACAGCCCCACAAACGCGGCTCCGAACTGTCCCATGCCGCAGAAGTGAGCGAACAGTATGCGGAACAAAAGCACCGGGATCGCTGTTTTGCAAAGGTCGATCAGCATGACGGCAACGGTTGCCGGACGGAGCCCGTAGACCCGCTTGAAATTGGTAAAGCCCGGATTTCCGCTCCCTCTTGCCCGGATGTCCTCATGATAAAGGAATTTTGAGAGGAGTATGGCACCGTTTACGCCGCCCAGGAGATACCCGCATACGGCTCCGGCAACACAGAGTAAGACAAACAACATAAATACGCCTTTCCGAAGTCACTTTCCTTTGGCGGCATCCAGCACGGCAAACAGACTGCGCAGCCGGATTTTCACCGCTCCGAGGTTTGTGATTTCATCGATTTTGATTTGGGTATAAAGCTTTCCGCAGCTTTCCAGAATGGTTCTGGTTTCATCGGTCGTGACGGCGTCCACGCCGCACCCGAAGGAAACAAGCTGTACGAGGTCGATTTTCAGATCCCTGCATTCTCCGACAAAGCGCGCGGCGGAATACAGCCGGGAATGATAGGTCCACTGGTTGAGTACCGTGGTGGAAAACGGTTCGGTCTGCCCTGCCACGGAATCCTCCGTCAGCACAATGGCTCCCATGTCCGTGATCAACCGGTCGATGCCGTGATTGATTTCCGGGTCGATGTGGTAGGGTCTGCCGGCAAGGACGATGATGCGTCGGTTTTCCTGCGCGGCAATTTTCATGAACTCCTTCCCTTTTTCTCTGACCTGACGCATATAGGTCCCGTATGCGTCATACGCCTTCTTTGCTGCACGGCGAACGTCCGATTGCTTGAGGACAATGCCGTACTGTGCCATCATGCGGACGAAATGGGACGGGAAATCCTTTGGATTATGAAGACCGATGAATCCGTTGATGTAACTGATTCCATCCGGGAAACGGACGTTTTGCCCGATGACCTCCGGGTAGTATGCCACGACCGGGCAATTGTAATGATTGGTTCCGAGATGTTCGTCCAGATTGTAGGACATACTGGGGTAGAAAATGAGGTCCGGCTGTTTGCGGAACAGAGATTCCATGTGTCCGTGCAAGAGCTTTGCCGGGTAGCAGACGGTATCGGACGGAATGGTATGCTGACCGCTGATATAAAGCCGATGGTTCGACTCCTCGGAGACGACCACGCGGTAACCGAGATCGGTGAACAGGGTATGCCAGAACGGGAGCAGCTCGTACAGGTTCAGCCCCATCGGAATTCCGACGGTCGGTCTGCCGTCCGGCTCCGTTTCTTTCCGGTACTCTGCGAGAAGAGAACGTTTGTATTCGTAGAGATTATACTGCTTCTGTGTGGATTTTTCCGCAATCATTTTGTCGCAACGGTTCCCGGCGATGTATTTTCCTCCGTCGGAAAACGTGTTGATGGTCAGACGGCAATGGTTGCTGCATCCGCGGCAGGTGGTCGCCTGCACGGTATGGGTAAAATGCCGCAGGGCATCCGCGTCCAGAATCGCGCTTTTTTTGTTTGCGTCTGCCTTGGAAAGCGCGTAAAGCGCCGCTCCGTAAGCGCCCATCAGACCCGCGACCGAAGGACGCAGAACGTCTCTTCCCGTTTCCTGCTCGAACGCGCGCAAAACCGCGTCGTTGAGAAAGGTGCCGCCCTGGACGACAATTTTCTTTCCGAGCTTTTCGGGGTCGGTACAGCGGATGACCTTATACAGCGCGTTTTTGACGACGCTGATGGAAAGCCCGGCGGAAATGTTCTCGACAGTGGCACCGTCCTTTTGCGCCTGCTTGACGGAGCTGTTCATGAATACGGTACAGCGGGAACCGAGGTCAACCGGACGGTCGGCAAACAGCGCCGTCTTTGCAAAGTCCTGCATGGAAAAACCGAGGACGCCGGCAAAGGTCTGGAGAAAAGAACCGCATCCGGAGGAGCAGGCTTCGTTGAGAAAGATGCTGTCAATGGCGCCGTTCCGGATCCGGAAGCACTTGATGTCCTGTCCGCCGATGTCCAGAATGAAGTCTACATCGGGACAGAAGCGTGCGGCGGCGGTGTAATGCGCGATGGTTTCCACAATTCCGTTATCAACGTGGAACGCACTTTTGATGATGCTTTCCCCGTAACCGGTTACCGCCGCTCCGGCAATGTGAATCTCCGGATAGTCCGCGTAAAGCGACTCTAAGTACTGTCGGACGAGCGGAACGGGATTTCCGCTGTTCGGCTGATAGAAGGGCCGGAACAGGTTTCCGTCGCGGTCACAGAGCATAGCCTTGACGGTGGTGGATCCGGCATCGATTCCGAGATACATGGTCTCCCCCGGCGCCTGAAGCATCCGGATTCCCGCAGAATCCGCGTCGTGCCGCTTTTTGAATGCCTGATATTCCGCTTCGGAGGCAAAGAGCGGGGCGCATCCCGGATACGCATGGGAGGAGGAGTAGTGCTCCGCCCGGTCGGCAAGGGTCAGAAGATCTGTTTCCGCTGCCTGCTTCGCGTATGCCGCTCCCAATGCAACAAAATAAAGAGACTGCTCCGGGCAGGTTCCGCTGACCCCGAGCACGTCGTCAAATGCCGCCCGCAGTTGGGAAAAGAAGGTCAGAGGCCCTCCGAGATACAGAACGTTCCCTTTGATCTCGCGTCCCTGTGCCAGTCCTGCGACGGTCTGATTGACCACCGCATAAAAAATGCTTCCGGCAACGTCTTCTTTTCTCGCTCCCTGATTCAGAAGCGGCTGAATATCCGATTTTGCGAATACACCGCACCGGGAGGCGATGGTATAAATCTTTTCCCGCTTTGCGGAGAGTGCGTTCATTTCCTCCGGCGCAATGTTCATCAGTTCCGCCATCTGGTCGATGAAAGCGCCGGTTCCGCCGGCGCAGGAGCCGTTCATCCGGATTTCCATTCCGTCGCTCAGAAAAAGGATTTTTGCATCCTCTCCGCCAAGTTCAATGACGGCATCCGTTTCGGGAATCCGCTGCAGAACCGCCAGTCTTGTGGCATAGACCTCCTGAATGAACGGAAGTCCCATGTCCGATGCCATTCCCATTCCCGCGGAGCCGGAAACGGAAAGCAGCATAGGCTCCTTCGGGAAGCGCGCCGCTACCGTGCGGAGCAGTTCCGCCATTTTTTCCGGAATCCGGGACTTATGGCGCTCATAGCTGGTATAGAGCAGGTTGCCGTTTTCGTCGATGACAGCCCCTTTGATGGTGGTGGAACCGACATCAATTCCGATTCTTTTCATCTTGTTCTTGTCCTTTACATGGGAATGGGAGCGGGAGCTTCCTTGACGTTGCCGGTCGTTTTCCGGGATGCTTTCTCATCTTTGGCGGTCTGTTCTTCCGCGTTCTCCTGCGCCATGGCGAGCATCAGCTTGATCCGGTTTTCCTGATTGACCTTGGAGGCGCCGGAATCGTAGTCAATGGGGCAGATGTTTGCCGTCGGATACATCTGCCGCAGGGTGCGGACGGTTCCCTTCCCCACAATGTGGTTCGGAAGGCATCCGAACGGCTGGGCGCAGACGATGTTGGGATACCCCTTTTCGATCAGCTCTGCCGCTTCTGCCGGCAACAGCCAGCCTTCGCCCATCTTGACGCCGCGACCGATGACGCGATCGCCAAGCTGCTTGATATGCTCAAAGGAGGTCGGCGCGGAAAACTCCGGAAACTCCGCAAGCGTTTTGCGGAAGATCCGCTCGATCTTTCCGGTCATTGCCGCTCCGAGCTTTGCCGCCATTGCGGATTTGAAATGTCCTCCGTAGAGACGGCGGTCGGTCTGCTTATTGTCAAACATGAACTGGAAGAAGCCGAGAACGCCGGGTACCATATATTCGCACCCCTGCGATTCCAGAAATTCTTCCAGTCCGTTATTTCCGAAGGGAGAATATTTGACATAAATCTCTCCGACGATGCCGACCTTGATTTTCCTGACATCCTTGCGCGGAATGTTGTGAAAATCCCTTGTGATGTCCCGGAGGTTCTTCCGGAATTTCTTTCCGAAAAGCCCGCGGTTATGGCGGAACTGTTCGGTCAGCTCCACATACCAGTGATCAATGACACGCTGTGTATCTCCCGGATTGCATTCATACGGCTTTACCTGATTGCGCAGAAGCATCAGCAGGTCTCCGTAAATGACGGCGACCATGCCCTTGGCAATCATCATCGGGGTGATTTTGAAGCCGCTTGCCTTTTCCATGCCGGAAAAACTGAGTGAGATGACGGGAACGTAGTCCATGCCCATGTTATGCAGTGCCTTCCGCAACAGCCAGATGTAGTTGGATGCGCGGCATCCGCCGCCGGTCTGAAACTGGATCAGTGCGCATTTGTGCGGGTCATATTCCCCGCTGACAAGCGCGTCCAACTGCTGTCCGCTCATGCAGATGGCGGGATAACACATATCGTTGTGCAGGGATTCCAGCCCCCGGTCGATGATGTGTTTCCCGCGGCTGTGCAGAATCTCCAGATCGTACCCGTACATCAGGAAGACCTGGCGGATCAGCTCCATGTGGATGGGAAAAATGTCCGGTGCCAGAATCTTATAGGATTTTTTCATTTCCTTCGTGAACTCCGCACGCGGAAAATCGTACGGACACGAACAGGAATTTTTCTTCATAAGCGCTCCTTTATTCGGCAACCAGAATGTAATCGTAAATGTCCTGTCCGCCGTCACTTTCCACAACTTCGGCGGAGGGATAGTTCTTTTGGAGATAAGCGCGGATGGTCTCGGCGCTTCCCGCATCCGCTTCCTTTCCGCGGATGAGAAGCAGAAGCGCGTGCGCGTCCGGATCCATCTGATCCAGCGCACGGCATGCAACCTCCTCGCGGGAGGCACCGGAAGCGATGATTTCTTTTCCGATGAAGCTGATAAAGTCTCCCTTGCGAACCGCAACGCCGTTCATTTCCGCGTCCCGGACGCTCCGGGAAACCTCTGCGGTCAAAACGTCCGCCATTGCTTCGTTCATTTCCCGCTCGATGGTATCGGCATCGGCGCTGTCAAAGTCCAGCATAGACAGCACGGCATAGGCATCTCCGACCGTCTTGGTGGGAATGACGCGCACGTCGGAATCCGTGCACATTCCCGCCGCCTGCCGGGCAGCAAGCAGAATGTTTGGATTGTTCGGAAGGACAAACACCGTATCGGCGTTCAGACGCGCAAAGGCATCCAGAAAATCCTCTGCGGAGGGGTTCATGGTCTGCCCACCGAAGATGACCTCCTCGGCTCCGAGTTCCCGGAACGCATTGCAGATGCCCTCTCCGGGGGCAACGGTAACGACACCGAACGGATGGCGTTCCCGGACAGGGTTGGCGTCTGCCGGAATTTCTTTTTCATTCTCCGACAGGATTTCGTTGTGCTGGAGCATCATGTTTTCGATTTTGACCGTCAGAAATTCACCGAACTGCTGACAGAAGGCAAGCACCTTGCCGGGTGTCATGGTATGTACATGAAGCTTGACGATGCTGTCGGTTTTGACAGCAACCACCGAGTTTCCGATGCTCTTCAGATAATTGATCAGCGGAGCAAGATCGAACGTTTCGGGATTTGTTTTGGCGGTTTGCAGACGGAGCAGAAGCTCGGTGCAGTAGCCAAATTCCAGTTCCATGTCGGAGGTAAACAGCTCCGGATTGATGATGTGGGTTCCTGCTGTGGGAACCTTTTCCGGAAGTGTGTCTGCCGGAAGCTTGCCGAGAAGGAAGGAAACCATTCCCTCCACAATGTAGACAAGTCCCGCTCCTCCGGAATCCACAACGCCTGCTTCCTTAAGCACCGGCAACAGCTCCGGCGTCCGAACCAGGGAGCGCTTGGCTTCCTCGATGAAGGCGGAAAAATAATCCTCTATCGTCTCGGCTTCGCTTTGCTCCGCAAACTTTCCGGCATCCTTTGCGACGGTCAGAATGGTTCCCGGTGTCGGGGTGATGACCGCTTCATAGGCGCGCAGAACGCCGCAGGAAACAGCGCGTTGCAGGGTATCGATGTCCGCTGCATCCGCGTTCCGGAAGCCCTCAGTGATTCCCGCAAAAAACTGGGAAAGAATGACCCCGGAGTTCCCGCGGGCACCGAGCAGCATTCCGCCGGAAATCCGTTCCGCAACGTGGGAGAGAGATTCATCCTCCGACAAGGAACCGCAGGAGTTGACGCCTCCCTGCATGGTCAGCATCATATTCTCTCCGGTATCCCCGTCGGGAATCGGAAAAACGTTCAGATTATTGACTTCCTCAATGTGTTTGCCGAGGTTTGCCGCTCCTGCGCGGATCATATCCGCGTACATTGCGCCGCTGACGGTTACGTGTGACATTTATTTCGCTTCTCCTACACGATAAGTGATTTCTTTGCCGAACGCCCAGATGCCGAAGGTCTCGGGACCGACGCAGGAGCCGATGATAGGACCGATATAAACGGTGACAACGTCCTTGCACGGAATATTGTCACGGATCAGCTGTTGCATGGTTCTGACTTCCTCTTCACTGCAATCCGCGTGCGCAAGATAAACGGTCTGCTCCTCCGGATTCACGATAGACTCCTTCAGCATATTGACCATTTCCCGGAGAGACCCGGCTCTTCCCTTTGCCTTTTTGATCGGGGTCTGTACGCCGTCTGCGTCGGAAATCAGAATCGGTTTGATTCCCATGAGGTTCCCGAAAAATGCGGCGCTTCCCTTGACGCGTCCGGCACGGCGCAGCGAATCCAGCGACTGCACCGTGACGTACTGATTGACGTAATTGCGCAGACCGTTGATGGTTTTTTCAATGGTGTCGATGTCTTTCCCTTCCCGAACCAGCTCTGCGGCACGGATGGCAAGCAAGCCCTCTCCCATGCAGGCATTGAGTGCGTCGATGCAGGCAATCTTTGCGTCCGGATATTCGGGGGCAAGCTTTGCGGCGACTACGCGGGAGGTGTTGATGGAGCCGGACTGTCCGGAGGAGCAGGCGATATAGATCAGATCGCACCCCTCATCCAGATATTTGCGGAAAATGCGGTTGAATTCCTCTACGGGAACCTGTGTGGTAAGCACCCGTTCTCCCCCGCGCATGATGTCGTACAGTTCCTTCGGCGTATAATATTCCCATGTCAGGGAGGCAGGCGTTTCCTTCCCCTTGTATACGGTGTTCATACGGGCATAATCAATTCCGTACTTTTCCAAAAGCTCACCGCTGAGGTCGGAGCAGGAGTCCGTGATGACCTGAATTCTTCTCATTTTTTGTTTTTCCTTTCATTTCTGAATAAATTCGGTATGTTTCAATGAATTCCGTCCGTGTTCTGCTTTGCTTTCGAGCAAATGCGGACGGTATACATCGTTGTCCAGAAATTGATGATGCCGACAAGCATCATGGCGCTTCCCATCCAGCCGGAGGTATCAAACCCTTGGTAGGTAAAGACCAGAATAATGATTCCGGAGGCAACCTCCGCCAACGCGGAGATCAGTACAAGGTACCACTTGTGCATGCCGAACTTCCAGCCCTCCAGAGCGATCTGTGATTTGTTTCCGCCGTCCAGCAGTGCCAGCACCGCGATGGCAGTGGGGAGCATTTCGTGTACCTGACGCGGACTGATGATGAGCAGAATGCCGAGCAGAACGTTGAAAATGCCAAGCGCAAAATCCGACTGAAACGCGAGGCGATACATGTCATTGGAAAAATACCCGTAGATTCCGGTGCATCCGATGATGATGCTGGAAGCGCCGACAATGACGTTCCCGATCATGCTTTCCAGTCCTGACACAAACAGAATCAGGAGTCCGCCGATGAGGAAAACGATGGAGGAGCAGAGGTGCATGATTTTTGCACTCCGGACGATTTTCTCGTTGGAGGTTTCCGAAAAATGATGCTGCATATGATGGAATTCCCCTTTCAGAAGCTTTGCCGGAGTACTTTCCCGGCAGCAAATACGCGATGACATTCGGATTATACAATTTTTTCTTTCAAAAAAATACATACAAAAGCACCGGAATGTCATTTTTTTGTGCATTCCGGTGCTTTTGTATGGGAGAATCGGTCAATTCGGATGTTTTTTTACATTTTCCAGGAGGGCGTGCAGCTGCCCGGAAAACAGAATGCTGACCCGTTCCATCAATCGTCTGATTTCTTCGGGGGAGCGGGATTTTTTGTCGTCGCGGAGCCAGCGCATCATGATGCCGACCAGCGCTTCTTCGTAAAATGCGGAAATGATCTCCAGGTCGGATTCGGCAACGGTTCCGGACGAACATTCCTGAGAAAGGCGGTTCATAATGATGGCATGCAGGCGTTTGAGAATATACGCGGACAGCTGTTCCCTTCCCAGCGCCCGGTAAAGATTGCTCCAGATTTTTTTGTTTTCCACGCAAAAGAAAACAAGCTCGAACAGAAGGCGGTCGTAATCTCCTTCCACTTCTTCGGTTTTCTGCTCAATCTCCATGGAAACATATGCGTCGAAAACGTCATAGATGTCGTGAAAATAGTAATAAAAGGTGTTTCTCGTGATTCCGCACGCATCGACGATGTCGCGCACGGTGATTTTTTGCAACGGCTTTTTTTCAAGCAATCGCAGAGTAGTTTCTATGATTGCCCGCTTGGTCAGCTGCGCCATCGTTGCGTCTCCTTCCGAACGGATTTTTTCACCGTCCCATTATAACATTCTTTTTTCGGAAATGCAAGAATTTTTCGGAATTTTGTCGTGTTGAAAAACAAAAGCCTTTGAATTTTAAAAAATCTATTGAAATATATGAGAAAATGTGATAAACTATAAATTGTTTGCATGCCTTGCAACCCTACAATCGGAAAGGAGGGGAACCTGTGAAGGAAAAACCTGTGCATCCGCAAACGAATGCTTTGCAGAAAAGTACGGAGTCCGAAAAACAACTGAAGCATAAAAAATGGGTATGGACCCTTGTTTTTCTGGCAATCGCCGCGGTCAGCATCTGGGCGGTGACTTCCCAGATTCGCAGTTTTTCTCTTTCGGAGCTGATTGCCGCTTTACGCAGTGCCAACCCCGGATGGATTCTGATTGCCGTGCTTTGTATGGTCGGATTTATTCTGTTTGAAGCATTGGCGCTTCGCTGCATCTGCCGCTCCTTCGGAAATCCGTGTAGGGTGCATGAAAGCCTTGTTTATTCTACGTCCGACATTTATTTTTCCGCAATTACTCCTTCTGCAACGGGCGGACAGCCGGCAAGTGCATTCTTTATGATGCACAACGGTATTCCAGGCTCCCTTACTGCGGTGATTCTGATCGCCAATCTGGTGATGTATACGCTTTCTATTCTGACCATCGGTGTCATTTCTTTCCTGATTTGTCCGAGCATTCTTCAGTTGTTCGGCACACCGTCGAAAATTCTGATCCTGATTGGATGTGTGGCACAGATCGGGCTTGCCTGTTTTTTCTGGTTGCTGCTGAAAAAAGAGCAGTTTTTGCAGAAGTGCGGCGGTGGCTTGATTCATCTTCTTGCGAAGCTTCGTCTCTTACGGAATAAGGAAAACAAGATGATTCAGAAGTTGGAGCGCACGATTGCCGAATACAAAGCCGCTTCCGGGTTGCTTCGCGGTCACCGAAAAATGCTGCTGCAGGTTTATGTTCTGAATGTTTTTCAGAGGGTGTCACAGATTGCGGTGAGCATGTTTATTTATCTTGCAATGTTTCCCGGCGGCGGGAACGCAGTGAAGGTGTTTGTT
>CAKSPO010000037.1 GCA_934481515.1 uncultured Eubacteriales bacterium | reverse complement strand
AAAACTACCCGGCGGGGCGGGGAATCAAAGAAGGAAAGCTACCCGGCGAGGCGGGGAATCAAAGAAGGAAAACTGCCCGGCGGGGCGGAAATCAAAGCAGGAAAACTACCCGGCGGGGCGGGGAATCAAAGAAGGAAAGCTACCCGGCGAGGCGGGGAATCAAAGAAGGAAAACTGCCCGGCGGGGCGGAAATCAAAGCAGGAAAACTACCCGGCGGGGCGGGGAATCAAAGAAGGAAAGCTACCCGGCGAGGCGGGGAATCAAAGAAGGAAAACTGCCAGGTAAGCGGGAGCTAAGGAGACTTTTACCTGCGATGAACGATTTGCCATAGTGCTTTTCCCATGTGCGAAGGGGGACCAAGGCAGGGAATGAGGATGATGTGCGGCTCTCTGACAGATCACGTCCATGCCGTTGCCTTTGCGGCTGTGGGGAAATTTTGCAAGTATCGGGTGTTGGATCAAGGAAGGAAATCGGTGGGGAACAGCTTGCCGTACCGCGTTCACCGAAGGGGCGAAGCTGTTGCCGATTGGTTTGGCTGTTGTTTTGTTGTCTTTGTACCATGAAAGAGGGTTCCCTTCACCGGTGCCTTAACGGGGTTCACGGCGCATACAAAAGCGGGGAGACAACAGCGCTTTTGGGCGTTCTGTTGTCTCCCCGAAGGGGAAAAATCATTTTTACTCGCTTCGGAGGGCTTCCACGGGATTGCGCTTTGCGGCGAATCCGGAGGGGAAGAGGCCGGCGATGAAGGTCAATGCCATGCTGATCAGCACCAGTGCAACGGCGCCTCCGACCGGCAGCGTTGCGTGCAATGCGGCAATTCCGGTCAGGCGGAAGAGAATCAGATTGATGATGACGTTCAGTCCCAGTGTAATCAGAATGCCGATCATTCCGGCAACGAAGCCGACGATCAGTGTCTCTGCGTTAAATACCCGGCTGACATCCTTTTTGGAGGCTCCGATGGCGCGAAGAATTCCGATTTCCTTGGTACGTTCCAGAACGGAAATATAGGTGATGATTCCGATCATGATGGAGGAGACTACTAAAGAGATGGCGACGAAGGCGATCAGAACATATGTGATGGCGTTTACAATGGTGGTCACGGAGGACATCAGAAGTGCCACGTAGTCGGTGTAGGAAATCTGCTGTTTTTCCGATACGGTATTGTTATATTCAGAGATCAGAGCCGCAACTGCGTCCTTATCCTCAAAGGTGGCGGAGTAAAGTCGGATTTCCGAGGGAGAATCCTTTTCCACGTTTCCGAGCAGCTTCAGATTTTCCTCATAGGTGGAATCGGAATATTGTTTCGGCAGGAAGGTGTCATATACGTTTACATAGTCGGTGTCCTTCATTTCCGTCAGTGCCGCATCCAGCATTGCGCAGATTTCTTCTGCGGTCTTGATACTGAGCTGTGCCTCCATGCGCATCTTATATTGCAGGGCGAACTGTGCCGTAAAAATTGCGGTGGCAAGCTCCGTTTTTTTCTCCTCAGACATGGAATTGACATAGGATTTTGCGGTTGCTTCGTCGAAGTCATACTGCTGTACCATTGCCTGCACGATGAGGGCGGTCAGATCGGTGGTTTCCGCCATCATCCGGCGGACGGCTTCGGCGGTCGCTTCGGAGGTGGGAAGTGAGAGAATCCGGGAACCGATAGAAGCTTTTTCGATGGTTCCGAGTCCTGCGAGATATTCATTGACGGCTGCTCTCTTTTCCGCGTCTGTCAGCTCCTTATCTTCATCCGTACGGAAGGGGAGGGAGGTGAGAACATCGGTTTCCGGAGAATCCAATTGTTCCTTCAGAAGGGTATTTTTTGCGGTCTTTTCGATTGCATAGTCGGTCAGTGCCGCGGTATATCCGATGGTACCGGTGAGGATCGTGGAGGTTGCGTCCGCGTTGGGGCGGAGAATTCCGACGACCTTGAGTTCCGTTCCGATGGCATTGTTGTTATAAAGATAATCCAGACCCAATTCTGTCTTGGTCATATCTCCGTAAACGCCGCCTTGCTTCTGGTAGCATTCGGAGCGCAGGAGCAGTCGGTAGGACATTCCGCAAAGCTCTTCGTAGGTCCAGGATTTCGGTTCCCCGGAGGTTTTATCGGTGGTGTCGGTTGTTTTCGTTTCTCCGGTCAGCTTTTTCAGCCCAGCCAGAATTTCATCCTCCGTACGCAGTCCGAGTGCATAGAGGGCAAGGTCGCTGACCTCATTGTTCTGGTCTACCAGCAGTACGACTTCGTTATATTTCTGCGGCCAGTTACCGTAGATCAGGTCATATTCTCCCTTGATGGTGTCGCTGACCAGCTCGTCGCCGGAGCCGCGGAGCATTTCCTGCCAGATCTTATATCCGGAGGACATGGAAGCCATGGAGGACGAGGAAGAGCCGGAGGGAGAGAAGGGGGAGTCGGAGGAGGTACCGTAGATGGCATCGAACAGCTCGTTGACATCCGATTTGATGACCTTTCCTCCGGTATCCTTTGTCAGGATATTCCATCCGAAATCATAGGTATACTGTACGGCGGTGAGATATTGGTCAAACTTTCCGGAAGTCTCCAGAAACTGCTTAAAGGATTTCAGGTCATTGACGTTGGTCTCCGCCGAAGCGAGGGAATTCATCAGGTCTGCCATGATGGCGCTCTCGTAAACCTTATCGAGGTCGTGCTCCTTTTTATCACCGCCGGGGTTCATCATCGTCTGAATCAGGGCGGTCATGTCCACGGATTCCGCCTGCAGGGTGATGGGGTAGCTGGCGAGGGTGTCGCGCTGTACGGAATTGATATAAGCGTTGACACCGGTGGAGACGGAAAGGATCAATGCAATTCCGATGATTCCGATGGAGCCTGCAAAGGAGGTCATAAAGGTGCGCCCCTTTTTGGTCATCAGGTTATTGAGAGAAAGGGACAGCGCGGTCAGGAAGGACATGGATTTCTTTCCTTTGCGGGGTCTGACCGGGGCATAGCCGCTTCCTCCCAGCTGTAACTCCTCCGCGTCCTGCGGCTGAACCGAAAACGGATTTTTGCGTTTCGGTGCGGACACGGCGGTTTTCTTCTTTCCCGCAAGAAGAATTTTCTGTCCGCTGTAGGGGTTGGAATCTCCGACGACCTTACCGTCCAGCACCCGGATGATCCGGCTGGAGTATTTCATGGCAAGATCGGGGTTATGGGTGACCATGATAATCAGACGCTTTTTGGAAATCTTCTTTAAGATTTCCATGATCTGAATGCTGGTCTGTGTATCCAGCGCTCCGGTGGGTTCGTCCGCAAGCAGGATATCCGGGTCATTGACCAGTGCCCGTGCAATTGCCACGCGCTGCATCTGTCCGCCGGACATCTGATTCGGTTTCTTGTGCAGCTGTGCGCCCAGTCCGACCTGACGCAGGGCAGTGACCGCCCGTGCACGCCGCTCCCGTTTGGGAATGCCGGAAAGGGTCAGGGCAAGCTCCACATTGGAGAGCACGGTCTGGTGCGGGATCAGGTTGTAGCTTTGGAATACAAAACCGATGGAGTGGTTCCGGTAGGTATCCCAGTCGGCATCGCGGTATCGTTTTGTAGAGACGCCGTTGATGATGAGGTCTCCGCTGGTGTACTGATCCAGCCCTCCGATGATGTTCAGAAGGGTGGTCTTTCCGCAGCCGGAAGGTCCGAGGATGGAAACAAATTCATGCTTCCGGAATCGCAGGGAGATGCCACGCAGTGCGTGCACGGTACTTCCGCCCGTGCTGTAATCCTTTACAATATTTCTGAGTTCAAGCAAATGTGTTCCTCCTCTGAATGCGTATTTTCAAAACCATCTTTTATTGTAGCATACTTCTTTTATGCGGATGTGATTCTGACGGGCAAAAAGCAGAAGGTTTTGTGAAGCTTTCGTCACAGAATTGTCACGAAAGCACTCAACCGGCAAATTGGCTGTTGTAGAGGTGGCTGTAAAAGCCCTCTTTGGCGAGCAGTTCCCGGTGGTTGCCCTGCTCGATGATCTTTCCGTCTTTCATGACGAGGATGACATCGGCGTTTTCGATGGTGGAAAGCCGATGGGCGACGATAAAGGAGGTTCTTCCGCGCATCATTTCCGCAAAGGCTTTCTGAATTTTCAGCTCCATGCGGGTATCGATAGAGGAGGTTGCTTCGTCAAGAATGAGCATCGGCGGCAGGCAGAGCATGACCCTTGCGATGCAAAGCAATTGCTTCTGTCCCTGGGAAAGAGAGCCGCCGTTCTCACCGAGCACGGTGTCGTAGCCCTGTGGCAGGCGGCAGATGAACGAATGCGCATGTGCAGCTTTTGCCGCCGCGATCATTTCTTCCTCCCCTGCATCCGGGCGCCCCATGCAGATGTTTTCCCGCACGGTGGCGGCGCGGAGCCAGGTATCCTGCAACACCATACCCCAGGACGCGCGGAGACTGGAACGGGTCAGCTCCCGGATGTCGGTTCCGCTGACGGCGATGCTTCCGCTGTTGACATCGTAGAACCGCATCAGGAGATTGATGAGGGTGGTTTTCCCGCATCCGGTTGGTCCGACGATGGCGACGCGCTGTCCGGGGTGCACCGAAAGGGAAAGATCCCGGATCAGTTCCTTTTCCGGAACGTAGGAGAAGGCGACATCGCGAAGCTCCACGCCTCCGTCCGCTTCGGTCAGTACCCTTGCATCCGGTGCGTCTGGAAGGATCTCGGGTTCATCCAGCAGCTCATAGACACGGGCTGCGCAGGCAAGTGCGTTTTGCAGTTCGGTAAGAACTCCGGAAATTTCGTTGAAGGGCTTGGTGTACTGGTTGGCGTAGTTCAGAAAGACGGAAAGGGAACCGACAGTGAAGCCGGCTCCTCCGATGGCGAGAACTGCTCCGGAAAGAGCGACGCCGGCATAGACAAGGTTGTTGACAAAGCGGGTGGAGGGGTTGGTGATGGAGGAGAAGAAGGTGGCGCGGAGCGCGCATTTTCCAAGCCGCTGATTGACTTCGTCAAAGTCCTTCTGTGCTTCATTTTCATGCGAAAAGGCAAGTATGACCTTGTGATTTCCGATGTATTCGTCGATCATTGCGGTCTGCTCCGCGCGGGTCTCGGACTGCTTGCGGAACATGGTATAGCTTCTCTTGGCGATGAAGGCGGCGGCAAAGAGGGACAGCGGAGTGACAAGCAGAACCACCAACGCGACCTGCCAGCGCACGGTCAGCATGATGACAAGCGTTCCGAGAATGGTCAGAATTCCGGTGAAAAACTGGGCAAAGCCCATCAGAAGTCCGTCGGTGAACTGGTCGGCATCGCTGATCATGCGGCTGACGGTTTCTCCGACCGGATGCTGATCCAGATAAGAGAGGGGAAGGCGCTGGAGCTTTTCGAAGGCATTCGCGCGAAGCTTTTTGACCATGCCGTAGGTGATGCGGTTGTTCAGGACGTTCATCAGCCATTGGCAGGCGGCGCAGAGCAGGGCACAGATCCCGATCCGGATGCAGATGGAAATGACGGCGGGAAGGTCTACCGCGTCCACGCCGATCATGCGGTCGATGGCATCTCCGGTCAAAAGCGGAATCCGGAGCGTGAAGTAGACGCTTGCCGCGGCAAAAAGCAGGGAAAGAATCAGCAGAGTGCGGTAAGGCTTCAGCCCCGCAAAAACTCTTTTCATGGTCCGGCTGTCATAGCCTTCCTTTTTGAACGGCTTTTTCATTGTGCGGATTCCTCCTTTCTGTATTGGGATTCGTGAATTTCCCGGTAAACCTCGCAGGTTTGCAACAGAGTTTCATGGGTTCCGATGCCGACGGGCACTCCTTCCTCCAGAACGATGATCCGGTCGGCATGGCGGATGGCGGAGGTGCGTTGGGAAATCAGAAACACGGTCGGATGGTAAGGGAGACTTTGCAGAGAAGCGCGCAGGGCGGCATCGGTTGCGTAATCGAGTGCCGAGGAGCTGTCATCCAGAATCAGAATCTCTGCCTGCCGCACCAGAGCGCGGGCGATGGTCAGGCGCTGGCGCTGTCCGCCGGAAAAGTTTTTGCCGTTCTGGGCAACCGGCTCATCAAGTCCTCCTTTGGCTTCGACAAATTCCTTCGCCTGCGCGGCGGCAAGGGCTTCCCAAAGCTGTGTGTCGGTGGCGGATGCATTTCCCCAGAGGAGGTTTGTGCGGATGGTGCCGGTGAAGAGTACCGCCTTTTGCGGGACAACGGCAATCCTGTTCCGTAGCTCCTCCGGCGGATAGGTGCGGACATCCCTGCCGTTTACCAGAACCCGTCCTTCCGTTGCGTCGTAAAAACGAGGGATCAGGTTGACCAGCGAAGTCTTTCCGGAGCCGGTGGAACCGATGATGCCGACGGTCATGCCGTGGCGGACGGAAAAGTCAACATCGGTCAGGGAGGGAGCGGCAGCACCGCTGTAGGTGAGGGTCACGTGGTCGAAGGCTACGGCGGTATCGGAAAGATCGGTATTTTTTGGAGCATTGGAAGATTCCGGAAGTACCTCTGTGCCGGTGGGAAGCTCCAGAACGCCTTCAATGCGGTTGGCACAGGCGAGCGCCTTATTGACGGTGAAGATGGTATTGGCAAACTTGACAAGCTCGGTGAGAATCTGTGCCATGTAATTTGTCATGGCGACGACGTCTCCCTGAGACATCTCTCCGATTTCCACCAGACGCGCGCCGGACAGGAGCAGGCAGATGACTCCTCCGTTGACCAGCACCAGGGTCAGCGGATTCATCAATGCGGAGATTTTACCGACAAAATTCTGCACCCGGTTATGTTCCTCATTTGCCGCACGGAAGCGTTCGTTTTCTTCCGCTTCCTTCCGGAATGCCCGGATGACGCGGACACCGGTCAGGTTCTCTCTGGTCACAGAGGTGACGCGGTCAAGGTTTTTCTGTACCTTCTGATACAGGGGGATATTCTTCAGCATGATGCTGAAAATGACTGCGGCGAGCAGAGGAATGACAATTACGAAAATCCATGCGCTTTTGGCGTTGACCGTGAAAGCCATCATCATGGCTCCGAGAACAATGATCGGAGAGCGCAGCAACAGCCGCAGAGTCAGGTTGATTCCGGACTGTACCTGGTTGACATCTGCCGTCATCCGGGTAATCAGGGTGGCGGTTCCGGTCCGGTCGGTTTCGGTATAGGACAGCCCCTGAATATGCGAAAACAGGGTGTGCCGCAGATCCGTGGAAAATCCGACGGCGGCTTTGGCGGCGAAATACTGCGCCGTCAGGGAGCAGGCAAGTCCCACGAGAGCGAAGCAGACCAGAATCAGGCACATTTTCAGAACGTAAGGTGTATCTCCCCTCAGAATTCCTACGTCAATGATCTGTTTGACGACGATCGGAACCAAGAGGTCAAAAACCGCCTCCAAGAGCTTGAACAGGGGGCTGATGACTGCTTCCTTCCGATAAGGCTTGAGAAAAACCAGTAGTTTTTTCATGGCGGTTCCTTTCCGGGAATTTTTCAATGGACGTTTACAACCTTATTATTATATCTTTTCTTTGTGAATAAACAGTTGGCTGTTTATGTATTTGCTGTGAACGATTCTGCTGCTGCAAAAGTTTCTGCCAAAACAAAAAAGTGTTTGTTGACAATTGTGTCGCGTTGTGATAAAATAACCGAGGTTGATTTTTTCGGAGGGAGGAAAGCGTATGCGGAGCGACGCGATGCGACGGTATTTTCGCGGTTTGCGTGATGGAATACCGATCGGGCTTGGCTATCTTTCGGTTTCCTTCGGGTTTGGCATTTCCGCGGTGGGCGACGGCTTGCGGATTCTGGAGACACTTCTGATTTCCATGACCAATCTGACCTCTGCCGGTCAGGTTGCCGGGGTGACAGTGATCGTTACGGCGGGAACGCTTTTTGAAATGTTCCTGACGCAGGCGGTCATCAATTCCCGGTATGCTCTGATGGGGGTGACATTGACGCAACGCCTGGACGGGCGCTGTACGGCGCCGCACCGTTTGTTGATGTCCTTCGGGCTGACCGATGAAATTTTTGCTTTTCTGATGTCCCGGCCGGAGCCGCTGACGCCTGCTTATTTTTACGGACTTTTGACCATCCCCTATATCGGATGGAGCACCGGGACGCTTCTTGGTGCCGTTGCCGGGAATCTGCTTCCTGAGCGGCTGCGGCTGGCGATGGGGATTATCCTGTATGCGATGTTCCTTGCAATTCTTTTGCCCCCTGCAATGCGGAGCAGGAAGGTGCTTTGTGTGGTTTTACTTGCCGCGGCATTTCGTTGTGCGATCGAGTATCTGCCGGGGCTTTCGGTTCTCCCCGCTGGATTTGCGGTGATTCTTTCCGCGCTGGTTGCCGCTCTAATTCTTTCCGTGACGGATACGATTCTGGGGAAGGATGCGGGGGAAGCGGGGGAGGTGCGGAACCGTGAGAGCTGAATTTCTTCCGTATCTGTTGGTGATGGCGCTGACAACTTATCTGATCCGTATGGTTCCGCTGACCTTTTTCCGCAGAAGGATCCGCTCAAGGCTATTGAAAAATTTCTTTTATTACATTCCTTACGCGGTTCTGGCGGCGATGACTTTTCCGGATGTTTTTTCTTCGGTCGGAACACTTCCTGCTGCGATCGCAGGACTGGTTGTTGTCGTTATTCTGACCGTTTGCAGACGTTCCCTGATTGTGGTTTCTCTGGGTGCCTGTGCGGCGGCGTTTCTTGCAGGGCTGATTTTCTGAGGGGCGGTTCTAAACTGTCCCTCTTCTCCATATAGTGTACCAACGCGATACATTGAGGAGGTTTGAAATCATGCCTGAACAGTCCATCTACAAGGATATTGCCGAACGGACAGGCGGGGATATCTATGTCGGCGTGGTGGGGCCGGTCCGCAGCGGAAAATCCACCTTTATCAAACGCTTTATGGAGGCGGTGGTTCTGCCGAACATCGGAGAGGGGTATTCCAGAGACCGTGCCAGGGATGAGCTTCCGCAATCCGCCGCAGGGAAAACCGTCATGACGACGGAGCCGAAGTTTATACCGGAGGAAGCAATCCCCGTGGTGTTGGATAACAACGCGCAGATGCGGGTACGGATGATCGACTGCGTAGGGTATCTGATCCCGGAGGCGATGGGAGCCATTGAAAACGGACAGCCGCGGATGGTGCGGACGCCGTGGCGGGAGGAGCCGATGCCGTTTGTAGAGGCGGCGGAAATGGGAACGCACAAGGTGATCACCGAGCACTCCACCATCGGAATGCTGGTGACGACGGACGGTTCCATCGGGGAAATTCCGCGCGACAGCTATGTGGAAGCGGAGGAACGGGTGGTACGGGAGCTGAAGGAAATCGGAAAGCCCTTTGCAGTCATTCTGAATTCCGCGACGCCGGCTTCGGCAGAAAGCCGGAAGCTTGCCTTTGAGCTGGAGGAAAAGTACGGGGTTCCGGTGGCACTGGTGAGCTGTCTGGAGTTGGACGCGGAGGATATCCGGCACATTCTGGCGTTGGTACTGGAGGAATTCCCGGTGAGTGAGATCCGTATCCGGATGCCGGAATGGATGAACGCTCTGGAGGAATCGCACAGGATCCGTTCCTCGGTTCGTGCATCGGTCTGCCGTTGTGCGGATCGGGTGCAGAAGATCGGAGATGTGAAATCCGCGTTTGACGGAATGGAAGAAAATGAGTTTGTTGAAGCCGCAGTGCCGGAGCTGTTGGATCTGGGTACCGGAAAAGCGACGATCGCTTTGAAAATGCAGAACGGGCTGTATTATGACGTTATCAGCGAGCTGACCGGATTTTCGGTGACGGGGGAGAGGGAGCTGATCTCGCTGTTGCGTGAGCTTGCCACGGTGAAAGCAAAATATGACAAGGTTGCCGAAGCACTGGAGACAGTGAACGAAAAGGGATACGGAATTGTGATGCCGGATGTGGAGGATATGCATCTGGAGGAACCGCGGATCGTCAAGCAATCGGGCGGTTACGGAGTCAAGCTTCGCGCCGGTGCGCAGTCCATCCATATGATCCGCGCGAACATTGAGGCAGAAATCAATCCGATGGTTGGAACCGAGGCGCAGTCGGAAGATCTGGTTCGGTTCCTGCTCAAAGAATTCGAGGAGGATCCGAAGAGTATCTGGAATTCCAACATGTTCGGGAAATCTCTGTATGAGCTGATCAATGAGGGGCTTCACACCAAGCTGGAACATATGCCGGAGGAATCCCGCAAGAAGCTTTCCGAAACGCTGGAGCGGATCATCAATGAAGGAAGCAATGGGTTGATCTGCATTCTGCTCTGAAAAAGTTCGATAAAAAACGGAGAAAGAGTCGAAAGCTCTTTCTCCGTTTTGATGAAATCCGGGCGGTGTTCATTCCAGATGCAATGCATCTGTGTTGAGAAACGCGTGTGCGCTCAGTCTGGAATCGGTTGGGATAAAGCGGGAGGCGGCGCATTTGCGGCAGGTGACGAGGATGCCATCCTCCAGAATTTCCGCCTCGTACTTTCTGCCTTCCTCTCCGGGGGCGCACTTGCAAAAGATTTTTCCTTCCGCATCCAGATCGTTGATGACGAACATGACGATATCGCGAATCTGGGGATCCGGCAGGGATTCCTCGTCGTTATGGAAGGCATCAAAGCCCTCCAGTCCGTTTCGCTCCATCAGATCAAGCAACTCCAGTTCCGTTCTTGCCAGCTCCGCTTTGACGGTGTTTTGCTCACCGATGAAAGCAAGTGTGAGCTCTGACGCATACGGACATTGCATGGTGAACAGATCCTTCCCGTAAAACAGGCTTTTGCTGAGCAGGAAGGTATGCGGATTTTGGCAGATGAGACAGGGAACCGTCAGCCGGATTTTTCCGTCGGAAGAGGAAACGACCGTCATTTCACTCTTTCCGCAGGAGCACTTCAGTTTTACCATGTCTGCGGTAAGCGCGAACATATCGACGGCGCTCAACACGCCGGCACCGCATGCAGGGCAACGGTACGCGACCGTTGTCTGCTTTGTTTCAAGTACCATGGCAATCATCCTTTTCTGAGTTGTATTTTTTGAATTGTTCCTTACAGTATATTCTCTCTGTGATAAAATGGCACGGAATTTCTCCGTGCCATTTTGGGTTTGAAAAAATTACTTTTCTTTCTTGGAGGTTGCGGATTCCGTTTCTGCCGACGTAACCAGTTCTCCGAGCTTATCGAGAACGTTCGTGTCCAGCGCATATCCGCCGTCCTTGACAAGCTGTGCAAGGTGTTTATCGGTTTCGTCGCTGATTACGGCATCCTTGGCGGTTCTTTCCCAGGAGGTTCCTCTGGAAATATAGAGCGCCAGATAGTAGACACCTTCCTTACCCTCGGTTGCCTGCGATACCTCGATGACCTCCATGTCTCCGCCCTGGCGGTTCTTGTCGAAGAGCCACTCGGACACCTTCTTTTCGGTCACGCCGGAGGAGGTCAGGTCGGTATCCACGGTTGCTTCGTTGGTCTTTGCGGAATCCCCGCTTCCGGTGGTGGAGGTGAGTGTCTTGAAATAGTACAGCTTCTCAAACAGGTCACCGGAGGGAAGAGAATCCTTCGCGGCGTTTGCGGACTCCGCATCCTTGAAAATCAGGTAGCCGCCGTAAACGGTATCCGTGGTATCCTTCTTCATGGAAGGCGCGGAAACGACAAAGTAGACGGAACGGTTGTCGGGTTCTTTATTGTCCGATTTTTCAGAAGTGAAGTCCTTGACATCGTTTGCCTTACGGGCAAAGTTCCGGAGGGCAGGGTTGCTTCCTTCTGCGTCGGTCAGCGTGCTTTCAAAGAACCATTCCTGATAGGAGTCCTTCGCAAGCTCGGTGGTGGGGTAGTTCAGCTCATGTTCGGTCTGCGCACCACGGTCGATCATATAATCCCACAGCCCGTCAAACAGGCTGACGTAGGGATCATTTTCGACGGAGAAATAGGTGATGGTATACTTGGTTCCGTCTTCCACGGCAGTGACCTTGGAAATATAGGAGATACCGTCGTCATCAGACTGGAAGTAGTCTCCGACCGCTACCTTCGGTGCGTTGCTGTCGGGATAGAAGGTTTTGATGATGGCGGAAGGAGCCGTGTTGGACTTGGCGTTTTCAATCTTGATGTCTGTCACGGCATCCGCAGGCATCTGCTCCGAGTTATCCTTCAGCTTCTTCAGCAGTTCGGCAGCCTTGGTGGCAGCATTCTGATAGTCGGTGGTGTTCTTTCCCTCCAGCAGATCCTTGATGACCTGCTCCTTGTATTCTCCGTTGTAGTAATCTTTGAATGCATAGAGCTTCCATCCTGCTTTTGCAGTAATCACGGCGTTGTCGCCGTCACCGGTAGAGGTCTGATCCTCGTAGACGTGAATCAGATAAATGCCGTCGCTTCCGACAATGGTCTGGTTGGTGTTTTTCTTTGCGTTTTCGCCGAAGATGAACGCGGCAACTTTGCTGTCGATATCATCCTTTTTATCGGAAGTGTAGGTTGCTTCGCTGATGCCGAGCTCTGTGAGTGCGGCGCTCAGATCGATGGCATCTCTCAGCTTGTCAACGCCCTCTTTGGAGGCATCGATGGCATCATTCAGGTAAACATCGTTGGCAACCTTTTCGTAATATGCTTCCATGACAAGGTCAACGGAGAGCTTTTTGAATTCCTCTTCGGTTCTGCAGGCGAGCAGACGATCCACGATTTCCTGGTCTGCCTTGGTGATGGCATCCTTATTGCTGCTGTCGCCGTTCTTGGTGGGGAGGTTCTTCAGGTTGGAGAAGGTGAATTCCCGGTATTTGACGGAGAAGTATCCGCCGGGATTCTGCGCCATGAAGGAGAGCAGGTCGTTCTGCGAATATTTGTTTTCCTCGCCGTAGATGTGCCACGACTTGTACTTGGAGTACATTGCCATCAGTTTGGTGGCGGCAGTGACATCCTTCTCTTTGACACCGGTTCCCATGAATCTCTTCAAAAAGTCCTTCATGGTGTACATATAGGTGTAGGAAGAACCGGAACGGACGGACTCCAGCCATGTCATCATGGAGCTGATTTCCTGATCGTCCGCCTCGGTCAACTTCAGACCTGCCTTGACACCCGCATCCGCACCTGCGACCAGCTCTGCCATATAGCTTCCGAGCGATTCCACGCCGTTGCGGAGTGCGTTGGTGGTATAGTTGGTTGCCACATATACTGCGTAATCGGTCGGGCTTTTGTAGGTCGTCTTAATATTGTTGGTATCTTCCTGAATCCCATAATAGACATACATCCACTCGTAGTAAGCGGACTGATACATATTCTGCCAAACGATGAATGCCGCCATTTGCTGGTTGACATCGTATTCGCCGCTCTGGCTCTTGATGAGGATACGGTGACGATAGATGACGCCGCCGTTGATGAGAACGTTGACGACAATTGCCGCGACGATGGCAACAGCCAGGACGATCGCGATCAGCGGCATCAGCCAGCGGGGAGCCGGTTTGTGCTGCTTCTTTTTCTCGTATCTTTGAGGATTGACCTGCTTGTCCTCAAAGCGGGTTTGTCTGTTTCTGTTTCCTTTTCCCATGGTGAGAAAGTCCTTTCTTCTTTTGGTTTTGGTATTTCAAAAAACATCCTGTATATTATAG
This sequence comes from uncultured Eubacteriales bacterium, assembly GCA_934481515.1. GTDB lineage: Bacteria > Bacillota > Clostridia > Oscillospirales > CAG-272 > UMGS1865. The sequence goes on along the minus strand of CAKSPO010000037.1, from coordinate 4,855 downwards.
CGGCGCTCTGTGACCGCCTTGTGTCGTGTCTATGAATAAACGAGAAACTTTCGTTTTGCACAGAAACATCTGTGCAAAACGACGGATTATACGTTCATAATGACGGGAAGGATCATCGGTTTCCGTTTGGTCTTAGCGTACAGAAAACGTGTCAGGTCTTCCTTAACCCGCTTTTTGAGAAGCATCCGGTCGACCTGATCCTCATTTTCGAGAATGTCGGTGAGGGATTCGTTGGCGACTCTGCGGGTCTCCTCCATCAGTTCTTCCGCCTCTCTGACATACACGAAGCCGCGAGAGACGATATCGGGACCGGAGAGAAGCATTCTCTCATCGGTATCCACGGTTGCAACAACGACGATCAGACCGTCCTGTGCAAGGTGTCTGCGGTCGCGCAGCACGATGTTTCCGACGTCTCCGACACCGTAGCCGTCGACCAGAACCTTTCCTGCCGGGACAGTGCCGTTGAATCTTGCTCCGTCCGCGTCAATTTCCAGAACTTTACCGATCTCGGAAATGAAAATGTTCTTTTCGTTGATTCCCATATAGCGGGCAAGATCGCGGTTGGCGGACAGGTGGCGGCTTTCTCCGTGGATCGGCATAAAATACTTCGGCTTGGTGAGTGCCTGCATCAGCTTCAGCTCTTCCTGGCAGGCATGTCCGGACACGTGCACCTCCACGACGGCGTCGTGCAGAACCTCTACCTCGTTCCTGGAAAGCTCGTTGATGATTCTTCCGACCAGCTTTTCGTTTCCGGGAATGGCGGAAGCGGAAAGGACGACCAGATCGTTCGGTCCGAGAGAGACCTGCATGTGATCCGAAAACGCCATGCGGTAGAGAGCGGACATCGGCTCTCCCTGACTCCCGGTGGTGACGATGGTCAATTCGCTCGGCTTATAGCGCTTGATATCGTTGATGTCGATGAGGACGCCCGCCGGAATTTTCATATATCCCAGCTCTGTCGCGGCGCTGACAATGTTCAGCATACTGCGACCGGTGACGGCGACCTTCCTGCCGTGGCGTGCACTGGTGTCAATGATCTGCTGCACGCGGTGTACATTGGAGGAGAAGGTGGCGATGATGATGCGCTTTTTGGTATGCGTGGTAAAGATGGTTTCCAGAGATTCTCCGACCTTTTTTTCGGACGGCGTATGTCCGGGACGTTCCGCATTGGTGGATTCGCACAGCAACATCAGGACTCCCTCCTGACCGAGCTGACCGAGGCGGACGATGTCCATCATTTCTCCGTCAATCGGAGAAGTATCCAGCTTGAAGTCTCCGGTGTGAACCAGCGTGCCGAGCGGGGTGTGCACTGCGATGGCGCAGGCATCCGCGATGGAGTGGTTGACGTGAATGAATTCCGCTGTCATGGCTCCGAGCTTTACGGTATCTCCAGCGTTGACAGTGTGAAGCTCCGGCTTCCACGGAAGGGAATGCTCCTCCAGCTTGTTGCGGATGATCCCGAGTGTCAGAGGAGTGCCGTAGATGGGAGGATTGATGGTGCGAAGCAGGTAGGGAACCGCTCCGATGTGGTCTTCGTGTCCGTGGGTCAGAAGGATGCCGCGGATGCGGGCTTTATTGGCTTCCAGATAAGTGATGTCCGGAATCACCAGATCGATTCCCGGCATATCGTCTTCCGGAAAGCCGAGACCGCAGTCGATGACGATCAGGTCGTTTTCATATTCGATTACGGTCATATTTTTTCCGATTTCTCCGAGTCCTCCCAGAGGGATAATGCGGATTTTTCCGGTCGGTTTTGCTTTTTTGGGTTTTCTTGGCATATTTTCTTCCTTTCTTTTTATAAGTTTTGCTGAGAAATGCTGTAACAATCGGTTGCACGGCAACACGAGAAGAGATCCGGCGAAAAATCAGCGCCGGACAAAAGCAGACCTCTTTTACACGGGGACACGCCCCGCCCGTGTAAAAAGAGGCCGGAGAATATGATATTCGTAATAAAGCACATCCGCCGCAGGCATGGCGCCGTCGGGCGGAATGTGCATCAACGGTCTCATATAGTACCTGTATTATACTATATTTTTTTTGAAAAGTCAAGACTTCGTCTGAAAAAACTCCGGGGCGCTTCTCCGGCGGATTACAAAAAGCAGAGGAGAAGAATTCCCGCGCTCAGAAGCGCACCGCAAAAAATTCCGGCGAGAAACCAGAGCCAGCGGAGCTTTTTGCGCGGAATTGCGGTCGCCGCTCCGATTCCTTCCTCCAAAATCCGGTTTGCTTCCGTCAGAATTTCGTCTCTGCCGTGTTTCGGCTCCTGCCATCCCCGGCGCAGGACAAAGTATGCTTCGTCAAAATATTTGCTGCCTCCGGTTCTCATCACAACCATTTGTCTCCGGCTTCCTTTGATCATACCAGTTCCTCCGCTCTATCGGTTTCGGAATAGTATTTGCCTGATTTTTTTCAGAAAAACCACATCCGGCAGAAAAAGCAGGAAAAAAAGATGCAGAACAGCATGACCGCAAAGGCAGCGGGAAGGGCAGAGCCGGTTTTCCGGATCCGGACGGAAGAAAAATAAACAGCGATGACGTATACTACGGTGTCGGAGGAGGCATAAATGACGGAGGCACACAAGCCCTCCAGGCTGTCCGGTCCCAGCTGTTCCAGCAGTGCACTGTATGCTGCGGTGGAGGCGCTTCCGGAAAAGGGCCTGGTCAGAAGCAGAGGGAGCAGTTCCGGCGGAACACCTGCGGCCTTTGCAAGCGGGGTCAACAGCTCCGAAAGCAGGGCGACTGCTCCGGAGGCATTCAGCATGGAAACCGCAACCATCAGTGCGGTCAGTGTCGGCAACAGCTCCAGTGCGGTCCGGAGTCCTGTCCTTGCACCGGTGCAGAATGCCTCAAAGAAGTTCTTTTTTCCGAAAAGAAAAATCAGTCCCGTGCAGAGAACCGCCAGAGGCATGGCGAGTGCGGAGATGAAATCAGTCATTCGGAGATGTACGGTGACAGGTTTGACGGTATTTCCGATCCCGCAGACGCGCCGGCAGGGTCAGAAACAAGGCGAGAGCGGCGGAGCAGAAGGAAACGATCCAGACGGGAAGCAGAATGGAGAAGGGACGTTCGGAACCTGCCGCACGCCGGAGCGCAAGCAGGTTTGCGGGGATCAGGGAAACGGAAGCCGTATTCAGTACGGAAAGGGTGATTTGCTCGCCGGAGGCTTTTTCCGGGTGCGGATTATGCTTTTGCAGCTGTTCCATGGCGCGTAGTGCAAACGGGGTTGCGGCGTTGCCGATGCCAAGCAGGTTTGCACTGATGTTGGCGCTGATCTCCTCGGCTCCTTCGTCGGTGCGGAAGGCTTCCGGAAAGATCCCGGAGAGCAGAGGACGGAAGAGGCGGGAAAGCTTTCGAATGGCACCAGCCTCGGAGAACACCTGCATCATTCCGCACCAAAGACACATCATTCCGCAAAGGGAGAGGGTGACCTCCACCGCACGTGCGGCACCGTCCGGTACCGCACTGCCGAGCGCTTCCGTGTTTCCGGTCAGAATCCCGAACAGAATGGAAAGAAGTGTGAGAATTCCAAATATTTTTCCAAGCATAGGTGCCTCCGGGCAGGTTTCTTTCGGAACGGAACCGTACTTTGTGTTCGGTTCCGACAAGTTTTGCGATTTTTCGTGGTTTTTTGCCTGCTTTTACGGAAGCTTTTTCCAGTAATCGGCAGGTGCAGACAAGAAAAGCAAAAAGTTTACATTTAAGTCACAGTATATCAATAGAAATTTGCCGAAGCGGGCGATATAATATACCTGCGAAAAAACGAATGAAGTTTCTTTTGAAGCAGTTAATTTGCACTTGTCAAAATTCGGAGGGTAATGTTATGAAATCAACGGGAATGGTCAGAAAGGTAGATGAGTTGGGCAGAATCGTTCTTCCCGCAGAGATCCGTCAGAGCATGGATATCAATGTGAGAGACGCAGTGGAGATTTATACGGATGAAGACCGTATCATTCTGCAGAGATATCAGCCCGCGTGCATTTTTTGCAGCAGTGTAGACGGAATTACTTACTTTAACGGAAAGCGGATCTGCAGCAACTGCCTGCGGAGAATCAAGACCGAGCTTTGATTGACGGCTTCCTGATACGATTGGTATTTTCGGATAAGGAAGTTGTTGGTTCTTGCTGACCGGAGAAGGTGTTTTCAGGGAAGTGTTTCCCTGAGGATGGAATCGTTCTCTGTTCTTATAGTATGAGAAAAATTTCCGGGATATGACTATGCAGCCATATCCCGGAGTTTTTTGTTTTGTCTGTTTTGTCGGAATACAGAAAAAAAGGGGGGTGAAAAACTCATTTTGAGTTTTTCACCCCGATGACGTCCACCTTGGTGGTCGAACGCCTAAGATCGCTCCAAACCTGCCGGATTCCGGATCGGCATGTTTGAGAGGCTGACTTTTCAGTTGGCTTTGGGAAACAGGTCGGCACCGGCTTCCTCTTCGTCGTCCGGGACTTCTGTGATGTCGGCTCCGATCCCCTGTAATTTTTCCACCAGACTGTCATATCCTCGTTTGATATATTCCGGCGACCGGATCTCAGTCTGTCCGGTTGCGGCAAGCCCGGCAATGACCAGCGCCGCTCCGGCACGGAGATCCGTCGCTTCCACGACAGCACCGCACAGGTGATCCGCACCGACGACGGTGGCATTCTGGGAATCCAGCATGATGGTTGCTCCCATTTTTCGCAATTCGTCCACGTAGCGGAAGCGATTGTTCCATACGCCCTCGTGGATGCTTCCGATGCCGTCCGCGATGCTGAGAAGAACCGCAAACTGCGGGTGCATATCCGTAGGAAAGCCGGGGTAACAGAGCGTCTGAATGTTGACGTTCTGCAGTTTTCCGGAGCTTCGGATCAAAAGGGTAT
>CAKSPO010000036.1 GCA_934481515.1 uncultured Eubacteriales bacterium | reverse complement strand
CAACAGGAACCACACAAACGAGGGTGCATTTCTAAAAGAATTTCTAAAAATTTTTTAGAAATATTTTTAGAAATCGCAATGCCTTATGGCACAAGGATTTTTTGAGGTTCGAATAAAAAAGAGCCGAAAACCCTTGTAAATACTGGGCTTTCAGCTTCTTTTATCATCCGTTATCGTCTTCTAAAATTCCTTAATTTCCGCATGGTTAATGTGCCTTGAAAACCGTTTGAGAGCAATCTCACAAGGGTTCGAATCCCTTTCCCTCCGCCATTAAGCTCCTTGAATACGGTTTTCAAGGAGCTTTCAGTCTGTAGAATCCCCTCGGGGATTCATTGAGAAGCTGAAAGAATACATACACTACTACAGCAACGAGAGAATCTCTCTCAAACTAAAAAGAATGAGCCAGGTTCAATTCCGAACTCATTCACAAATAATTTGATTTTTCATTCTTGTCTAAACTTTTGGGTGCACTTCATTCCTACTGTGGAATTTACTTTTGGAATTCACTTAGAAAAAATGTTTACAAAGAAAGCGGAAAAATCTATTGACTTTTTGCACGTTTTCCTGTATAATTGCGTTATATGGATTTTTCTGTGGAGGGATACTATGAAAAAACTGGTTGCAGCCATTTTATCGGTTCTGATGATTGCTGCCCTCACCGCCTGTTCCGACGATACCGGAAGCGACGGCGGCTATGACAAGTACAAACAGGATGAAACCGTAAAAACATATGAAAAAATCGGCGACGATACCTTTCATTTTGCATCGGTGGACAGCGTCAGCGTCCGCATTACCAATTTTGAAAGCACCAATGATGTGCCGCACACGGTAACAATCCCCGCATATCTCGACGGGAAAAAAGTCGTCGGGATTGCCAAGGAAGCTTTCTGTTACAAGTCCAATGTTTCCACGGTCATTTTCCCGACCGAAGCGGACTATCGGGAAGGAGATTCCGGTTTTTCCGCCGCAGACTTTTCCTTCACCATCGCGGATTACGCTTTCCGTGACTGTGCTGTCCTTGGCAGCGTGGAATTCCCTTCGTATGTAACCGAAATCGGAACAGGCATCTTTTACGGGTGCCCCAAGCTGGAAACCGTCACGTTCGCGGAAGGATGCCGGATTACGGCAATTCCCTCTTATGCTTTCATGGACTGCACTGCGCTGAAAGCCATTGCGCTTCCCGGCAACATTCTGAGCGTGGGAAAGGCAGCCTTCTTTGAATGCACGGCTCTGGAGAGCGTCTCCATAGAGGAATCCGCTGAAGGTGCTTCCCAGTTGATTCTTCCCAACGCGTTTATGAACTGCAAAAATCTTGCATCCGTTACCCTTCCCGCCTCGGTTCTATCCGTCGGAAAATATGCTTTCCACGGCAGTGAAAAGCTGTACGCGGACGGATTCCGTTATGCAGGTACCTCCGAAGAGGTTTTGGAGTATATCAAAGGACTGATGCTGACCGAAAAGCCCGCCGGGTCCGAAACCACGGCAGAGTAAAGGCAATCAAAAAGAGCTGAAGCATCGATGGCTGTAGCCATCGTCGCCCTCGGCTCTTTTTGTTTTTTATCTTTCTTTCTGCTTGCAAAGATACATATTTTGATCCGCGCGGCGAATGACCTGCAAAATGTCATAGCCCTCCCCGCCGTAGCAATATCCGCAGGCAACCGAAAAAGAGATTGGCAGTGGTTCTTTTTTTTCCGATTGTTCCTTTTCCTCCCGCCAATGCATCAGAAATTTTTCGCAGGCATCCGCCGTGCAGTCCGGAAGAATTGCGACAAATTCGTCGCCGCCGATCCGGAAAATCAGCTTGTTTTCCGGCGGAATGCGTTTTAATAATGCTGCGGTTCGAATCAGAACCTCATCCCCGGCGGAATGTCCAAAAGTATCATTGGTTCGCTTCAGATAATCTACGTCAAAGAAGAGCACTCCGATGGTATGATAGCCGGAAAAAGTCTCTGCCAGCAGAGCCTCGTATTTGGAGCGATTATAGACCCCGGTCATCCGGTCGTGATCCTTTTCATAAAGGAACTGCTCGTTTTTGATCAAAAGGTCGTACTGCTTATCCTTCAGCAAAACCGCAAGATATCCCGACAGCAAAAAGCTGGTCGCATACAAAAGCGGAAACCGGAGCAGGAAACCCTCCGTATAGCAGTACGGGAGCCATTCCCGTACCGGTGTCCAGAAAGCCACACACAAGAGCACCTGAAAATACAGGCTCACCAGAAATCCCGCCCGGAAATCAAAGGCAAGCATGGACACGCCCGGCAACAGAATCACCCAAAGAATCGCAAAGCCGTCATTTCCTCCTGTAATGACAAAAACCGTAAACAGAACCGCACAGCCGAAAATCGAAAGATGGCTTCCCCATTGCCGCCGTCCGACATTTGCGGTAACAAGAACTGCGCTTGCGGTCAAAACCGCACCCGCAAGGGTCATCCAGAACATCATCGTGGCTCCCGTCGCCAGATTTACGGCAGACAGTCCCAAAAAAGCCACTACAATCAGTCCCTCCGGAATGATCACGTTCCTTACCGGATATTCCCCGAGATGTGTCTGAAGATAACGATCCTGTGCCAGAATCTTTTTGATTCGCTCCATTCGTTTCATATCGCTGATTTGTCCTCTTCTTCCGGTCAAAATTTTTCCGCATACCAAATTCTCTTCTTGTACGAATTTTGTCGAATTCTTTTTTATTCCAATAATATCACAAATTGAGATATTTGTCAATATCCCGAACCGAGAATTCCTATAATAAAGGTAGTCTCTTTAAAAAAGAGATAAATCTCGAAGGAGACCGATCATGCGACTGAAGGATTTGCGTGAAGATCGGGATTTGACACAAAAAGCCGTTGCGGAATATCTGCATATCAAGCAAAACACCTACTCTCAATACGAAAACGGACAGCGGCAATTACCGATCAATATTCTGATTGCACTGGCAAAATTTTATAAAACCTCTACCGACTATATTCTCGGACTGACTGCGGATCCAAAGCCCTACCGCTGAAACACGTCCCCGTAAAAACAATTTCCGAATACCGGATACTCCAAGAGGTGTAGCCTATTGGCTGCACCTTTTTTTGGCAGATGCACCCCCTTGGTTCAAACTCAGAAGGCGGTGTGAAAAAACTCTAAACGAGTTTTTTCACACCGCCTTTGACTTTCTGTCCGGTGGAAAAGCGCATAGAACCGCATCATTTATGCCGAAAGCCCGACCGGCATTTTATCGAGCCCTTTTCACTTACTGCCCTTCCGATCCGCCAGCGTTGTAAAATGACGGATCAGTTCTATTTCTTTCGGATTATACGGACGCAGGCTCGGTCGGTACAGATCGTGGAACCATTTTGTAAAATCAAAATCCATCTCCGGATTTTTTTCATACTGATCCCAAATGCCGTTCCAAGGTTCATATGTCTGATATTTTCCGGCAACAAATCCCCAGTTGAAGCAACCGATCCGCTCCAAAAAGAACAGCGGGAACATTTCCTCCACCGTGTTATGCATCGGTCTTGCAAGCCATTCCGTATTCAGAATCGGTCGTCCCAGCGTTTTCAGCTCCGCGAGAATTTCGACGTTTTCCGCATAGGAAGCATAGTTGTGGTAAGATACGACGTCGGAATGCTCCAGTGCCCATTGCTCGATTTCCGGAAGCGCCTTCAGATCCCGTCCCCCGCTCCAGACTGCTACGGTAAGCGGTTGGATCGGGTTGATTTCCCGGATAATCTCAAAAAAGCGTTTCATTTGCGGGAACGAAAGATTTCCCCGTTTGGAGTTTCCAGGCTCATTGAATACATCCCACAGAAGGATCCGTTCGTCGTCCTTGTATTTCGTAACGATTTCACGCACCCATTCTTCGTGCTCCTTTGCCAGTACCGGATCGTCCAGCAATGAATATCCGTGCCCTTCAAAGCTCCCGTGCTGAGAAACCTTCCGCCCGCCGTGGTAGCCCCAATCCACACGTTGTTCCCCGAGGTGCATCCGGTGCATCAGCTCCTCCCGCGGCGGCATACAGTCGTTTCCGAACACGATCATGCAGGAAATCCCATACCGGTCTGCGGTTGCGATATACCGCTCCAGCCGCTCCATAAATCCGTCGTGCTCCTGCTTCCAGACGATGAATTCCAGAATGATCCGGATCGAATTGAACCCGGTTTCCGCCAACAATTTCAGTTCCCGGTCGGCGGTCTGCATCCGCTCCTCAAACCCGTATTCCTGCCACTGGTCGATGCGGTTGCAACAATCGCTCCCCATAAAATTGCATCCCCGGATCCACGGCTTTGCGCGGTACCACTCCCATGCTCTTTCCCTGCTCCATTTCATAAGCAATACTCCTTTTTTCTTTTTTCGGCACTTCGCCGCAAGGTTCCCCAACAGTTGTTTTACGATTCCAGCGCGGCAGTTACCCGGCGATATGCAGAAACGGTAAAATCGTTCGGCTCCAGTGCCTCCGCCCGCCGGATGTACTGCTCCGCCTCCCCGTATCTGCCAAGCCCGTAAAGCGCGAACGCTCCGAGAAGGTTTCCGGAGAACAGATTCCGCTTTTCAATGTCGCCCTCAAACGGCATCGGAGAGGGAGATCCGACCCCGTAGTAGGGGCGCCGATCCTTATTTTCGATCAGCTTCCGCGCCTCGGCAAGCATTTCCTCAAGCACATCCTTTGCTTCCTGCTCCTTTCCGAGTGCCCGCAGAGCCAGTGCCCGGAACAGGGAGATTTCGGAGACTGCCGCCTTGTATTCCGCCGCCTTTTCGTAAGCGGCTTTTTCCTGCCCGCGCTCTCCGCAGACTTTGTAAAGCCTGCCGAGGAAATAATAGAGGTGGGCTTCCTGATTGAAAAAGGTTTTCGCTTCGCCGTAGGATTTCGGAATTACCGTCCCCGCCCGATAAAGCTGCTCCGCCTTTTTCAGGTCTCCCTGCCGCAACATTTCGTTTCCGTAAAGCACGTGCATCCATGCGTGCAGTTTGGTCAGTTTTCCCTCTCCGCCCTCATAAATATGGAACCGTCTCCCCGCCGCCAGCCGGATTGCTTCCTCGAACCTGCCCCTCTGGGAAAGCAGGGTCAGCCGGTCCAAATAACAGTCATCCCGCTCTGCGAGGAGTACCGGATGCGCTTCGTAGACCGCGAGCCGCTCGTCAATGCCTGCGCCGGTGTTTTTGAGAAGCTGTTCGTATTCCAAAAGCAACCGGGCATCTCCGGGGCGGTACTGCATCGCCTTTTTCATGCAGAAAATTGCACGCTCCGGCTCCCCCGCATGGTCGAACAGATAAAGGGACAGGTTGCGCCACGCGGCTCCGTGCGCCGGATTTTTGCGCACGCACGCCTCAAAATGTTCCGCCGCCTCGGCATAACGGAATCGGTCGTAATACAGACATCCGAGATAGTAATCGGCGTTCGCCGCGTTTCCGTTGTTCGCAATCGCGTATTTCAGCACGGAAATGTCCTCCAGGCTTGCCGGAAAACAGCCGTCCGGCTCCGCCTTCTCCGCCGCTTCCAGATAGGATGTATCCTTTGTCAGATACGCCAGATAGTAATTGACCAAAGGCGAGGTGCGATCCGCGAAGCCGAGTGCGTACACCGCATCCTCATAAAGTCCCGCCCGCAAGTCGTCGCGTGCGACATCCATGAAGTTTTCCGGGTTGGAAGCAAACGGTGCAATCCGCTCCCCGACCTCCGTAAAGTGCGACGCTTCTATGAGAGCAAACAGATCCAGCCGGTCGTCCCGGATTCCCTCCATCGCGCTCCGGCGGGCATCCGGGGAGCCGATCCTCCGCAAAATCGCCGTCCGGAGATTTTGTGCTTTGGTGTGTCCCCGATTTCCGCCGACGGACTCCGCAAGCTTTTCCAGCGCGGCGGAATAATCTCCGCGTCCGGAGTCAAGGCAGGCAAGCTCAAACATTGCGGCGCTCCGGTGCGGATAATTCCAGGCGGCACGGTACAAAACGTCATACGCCTCGTTCCGCTCTCCGAGATAGGTCAATGCAATTCCTTTCAGATAAAGTGCTTCGGTATCCGCCGGATGCTCGTTCCGGTCGCAAAGGCGTTCGATTGCCCGGTCGCAGTACCGCACGCAATCTTCAAACCGTCCGTTTTTCAGTGACAGCCGCGCCATGGAGGTATTGCAACGAATGTCCCCGGGGTCGCGGCGCAAGCCCTCCGTGTAGTAATCTTCCGGTCGGTAGTTGTGCTGCTTGTATTGTTCCAGATGAAAGCCGTTGATGTAAAGCTCCTCCACCGTAGCGTATTCCTCCGGGCGTCTCACCGGAGGTCTGACCCGGATCGGTTGTTTTTCTCCGCGCCGGACGGGCGTATAGGAAACCAGCTCACGTCCTTCCCGATCGGTCAGTGTTACCCGGATCCGGTGGAGGTCGGAAATCTCGTCCCGAATCGTTTTCTGATATGCCGCGTCCGGAGACAAATCCACTGTTTCGCGGTACAATGTCCGGTCGCCGTCCGTCACCGTCACCGTACTGCCAGGGAAAACGCCTGTGACATTGAAGCCGATATAGAGTCCGTCCTCCCGTTTTTCCACATTGACCGCCGCGTCGATCGTGGCGTTTTTGATCTCTCCGATTTCGCGGACCGGATACCAATACTGTTCGAATTCCTTGGTCTCATACGGTGCGATCCATGTAAAATCCGGTTGATTGTCGGTATAGACCCCGGTCATCAGCTCGATGTACGGTCCGTTCCGGTCGGTCAGATTGGAGCACCACATCTCCCCGAACGCTCCGGTCCCCCAGTGCCACATCTTTTTTCCCGGCGCGATGTGGTGGTTGGCTACCGTGACGATGCCTTTGCCGATTCCCGTGTCGTACCCCGCAATAAAATCCATCTCCGACTGCCCCTGCGAAATCAGATAGGAAGACGGAACCTTTACCGCATCATAGCGGGAAAGATCCGTGCCGGTTCCGAAATCATAAGGACGTGCCGTTTTGTATACGCCTCTTGCCACCGGCCACTCCAGCACGGCGCGGCGGTCGTGGTCGTTGACCCATTCGCAATCCGGCGGGAACACCGTGCGGTAATTTTCGTTCGCGGGAACCGCAAGATTTGCCCACCACATAAAGACCTGCGGAAGCGCGGTGCGGTTGTATATGCGCACCTTTGCCCGGATATAGCTTCTGTCGGGATCTACCGTAATTCCAACCATTCCCTTCATTTTGCCGAGCGGTTCTACCTCGCCTACCCATACGGTCTTCCCGCCCCCCGGCAATGCTTCCTCCGTCGCCTCCAGCGGCATGAAGGTGGTCGGACGATGGTGCTGCGGAAAATTGAACTCGATCCCGCCCGAAATCCACGGACCCGCAAGTCCGACCAGCGCCGGTTTTACCACCTCATTGTAATAAATAAAATCATACTCCCCGACCTTGTCGAATCCCCGCAGAATTTTTCCGCCGAGCGCCGGCAGAACCTGTGTTTTGATGTATTCGTTTTCCAGCGTATATACATCGTATTCCACATCCGTCTTTTCGTCGGAAATCCCGTCGCAATACGGAATCGGGTATACCTTTCCCGAAGCCCCCTGATAGGGCTTATGTTCGAAAAACATCGGCAACCCGTGCGCCTTTTTTGGAATGTAGGTGGGGATGTTCTGTTTTGCCTTGCGGCACTTCACGTCTGACATACTGTTTCCTCCCTTACCGGGGCTTTCCCGGCAGTTTTATTATAAACCGGGAAACGGAAATCGAAAAGACGGAAAAACGTGCGAAAAACAACGCAAATTTCTGCTTGTAAAATCCGGATAAAAATAGTATAATTCTATTTGAGAGGAAGTGAGAACGATGGTTGCGATTCTGAAAGAGCCGGCTTACAGCGAAAGCATGTGGTGCAAAAAAATTTCTTCCGGGCTCACCAAGCGCCTCCGGCAGAAGCGGATTCCTTTTTGTGAGGTTTACGATACGATCCCGGCCGGCTGTGAAACGGTTTTTATGATTGCGGCAGAGTTGGACTGGATCCGCTCGGTTCTGAACCAACTGAATCAGGCGGAAATTGTCCCAATCCTGCTCTGTAATCAGGCATCTTCCCTTCCCGGTTTCCGGTACAGCTGTGTCTGTTCCGACGTTGATGGCTCTATGAAGGAGCTTTTGGAACGGTTAAAAAATGCCGGAAAGACCCGCGTCGCCCTGTATGGGGTCAATCCAAGCTCCATTTCTGATGTCGGACGGGTAGACGGACTTTTTGCACAGAAGGACGACGCCATTGATTCCATGCGGATCTTTGTCAACAACGGCTCTCTGGAAGCCTGCTACCGGGAATTTTCTGCCATGGCAGACCGGTTTGATGCCGTCGTCTGTTTCAATGATTTTGCCGCCGTTTCGCTGCTCCGGCATCTGGAAGCGGACGGTGCCGCCGATGCATGCAACCGTTTGATGCTGTTCAGCTGTTCCGAGACCCGGATTTCCAGCTGTTACCGCGACAGAATCACCTCTCTCAACATGCAACTGGAGCAGTACGGCAAAGCCGCGGTTCTGATTTACGAACAGCAAAAAGCGAACCCTTATCTTTCGCAATTGACTCTGCGCATCCGTTGGAATGTACCGTCGCGGCAGGAGCCGCGCTCCGCTCCGGTTTGTCTGACGGATCTTGCGGGGAATGACCTCTTCTATGAGGATCGGGAACTGAACGAAATGATGATCGCCGAGCGGATTCTGGAAACGGACTCTGCGATCGACAAAGCGATTCTGGAACGGTTGGTACGCGGAGCGACCGTCAGCGAAATTGCCGATGCCTGCTATCTCACCGAGAGCGGCGTAAAATACCGTATGCAAAAAATTCTGGAATTCTGCAAAGTTCCGAACAAAGCGGAACTGCTTTCCATCCTGCGTCGCTATCTCCCCGCGTACGGAAAAGGACTCTGACATCGCATCCGGATGTGTGTCTCTTTTCCGCGTGGAAGGCGCCGGATATTCGTTGGCTGCAGATTTTTGCAGAAAAAACCGAAAACGGAGAGGAACGCGCTTTGAAAGCGGTTTCCCCTCCGTTTTTTGCGGATTTTATCAGAATGCAAATCCGATGGACTTCAGATAATCGCGGCTCTTTTTGAGGCAATCAAACGGATCCGGGGAATCCGGGAAGGTCTGATCCTGCTCGATAAACGCATACTCTGTGCCCGTACCGCGAAGCACTTCGCCGATCTCCTCAAAATTGAGGATCCCGTCCCCACACCAGGTGAAATGCGTGGTTCCGTCCTCCTCCACCTTCATATCCTTGAAATGCACGCAGGGAATTCTGCCGGACAGCCGCTTGAGTTCCGCCACGGGATCGTAGCCGCCGAACTTTACCCAATAGGTATCCAGCGTAAAGCCCATTTCATCCGGAGCAAAAGCTTCGGAAAGACATTCCATGACCGTCTTTCCGTTGATCTTGGTGCTGTATTCCGCTCCGTGGTTGTGGTACATGAACAGCTCTCCCGCGTCCCGCATTTTCTGTGCGGCGGGCTTTGCCTTTGCAATGAATTCCGCAACGTATTTCGGTATTTCGTCCGCATTGCCGGAGAAAATGCCGGGAAGCGAACCGAGACCGATGTAAGGTGCCCCGAAGGTTTTGTGCGCCGCGATGGTCTTCTCCGTTTCATCGACGATGCGGTCGTATTTATAGTGCGTCAGCGGGCAAACCAGACCGTACTTTCTGAGCACATCCCGCAACCATTCCGCTTCATAGTCGCAGGTTCCGGATACCTGCACGGCGGTAAAGCCCATGTCCGCCACCCGTGCAAGCGTATTTTCAAAATCCGACAGAGTCTTGCAGTAATCATGAAGTGTGAATAACTGTGCACCGACTTTCATTGTGATCTTCTCCTTTTGTTCTGTCAAAATGAGATTGTCCGGAAGGGAAAACGCTGCTCCGCTCCGGCACAGGCTTTTTCCAGAATCCCTCTCGGGATTCCCGTTCATTATAACATTTTTTCATTGCTTTTCAATACTTTTCCGAAAAAAACACAAAAAATTCTTGCAATCCACACCGGAATCGGTTATGATATAATAAGATGGTGTGTATCGGGCTTTTTGCCAACCGGATACTGCCGAAATCAGAGAAAGGCGGGGAAGATTTTCATGCTGGGATATGTCCGGACGCAGCCCCCGGAGCTGAGACTGCGGGATTTTGAATGCTACCGCGCCGTCTATTGCGGTCTGTGCAGGCATATGAAGACCTGCACCGGCAACTGCTCCCGCCTGTCCCTCAGCTATGATTTCGTCTTTCTGGCGGCGGTACGGCTCTCCCTGACCGGTGAGCCGGTTTCCTATGAGAAATTCCGTTGTCTTCTGCATCCGTTCCGCAAACGGAAGGCGGTAAAAAAATCTTCGGCTCTTGCCTATTGCGCGGATGCGTCGGCGCTTCTGACCTATTACAAATGCCGGGACGACCGGCGGGATGAGCGCGGATTCAGGCGGCTTCGCGCCCGCTTTCTCTCATGGCTCTTCTCCCGCGCCTACCGCAAAGCGAAAAAAAGACACCCGAAGTTAGATCAAAGCATTTCCGAGTCGCTTCTTGCGTTGCAGAATTACGAGAACGACGCCTCTGCCGCTCCCTCCGCCGACCTCCCTGCAAGTCTTTTCGGAAACGTTCTGTCCTGTATTTTTTCCGAAGGCTTGGGCGGCACCGATGCGCGGATTGCCGGTTCTCTCGGGCATGCCGTCGGCTGTTGGATTTACCTTGCCGACGCGGTGGACGATTTTGAAAAGGATCGGAAATCCGGCTCGTTCAATCCTTTGCGCCGTCTCTTCGGTGAGACACCGACCGCGCGGGACTGGGAGGATGTGCAGACTGTTCTGCTCCGGTATCTGGAGGACGCGGAACGCGCATACCTTTTGATCGACCGGTACCCCGCAGAAGAGCTACAGGAAATTCTTTCGAACATTCTCTATCTTGGACTTCCGGGAACCGCCAAACGACTGATTGAAGAACGCCTGAAGGAGGCACACAACCAAAATGAAGAATCCGTATGAGGTGCTTGGCGTATCTCCCGACGCCTCCGATGAAGAAGTCAAAAAAGCATACCGTGCACTGGCGCGGAAATATCACCCGGACAAATACCGGGACAGTGATCTTGCCGACGTTGCCAATGAGAAAATGAAGGAAATCAACGCAGCGTATGAGGAAATTCAGAAGATGCGATCCGGAAAGAACAGCTCCGGCTCGCAAAGCTTCTACAACGGAAACCCGCGCACGGACGGTGCCAGCGACCGCCGTTTTGCAGAAGTCCGGCGGCTCATCAACGACAATTCCATTGCCGACGCGGAACGGATTCTGCGCGGAATGGAAGCCACTGCACAGAATGCGGAATGGCATTTCCTGATGGGATGTGTGGCATTCAAGCGCGGGTATTTTCTGGACGCGCAGAAGCTGTTTGACCGTGCCTGCGGAATGGATCCCTACAACGCGGAATACCGTGCGGCGCGGGATCAGCTCCGGGCACAGACCGCCGGCTATGGAAACGGCTACCGCACCGCCTCAAGCGCCGATCAGGCATGCAACTGCTGCAGCAGCCTTTTGTGCGCGGACTGTTGCTGTGAGGCGATGGGCGGCGATCTGATTCCCTGCTGCTGACCCCCGGAGCTTAGAAAAATCCTGCGGGAGAAAGGAGTCCTTTTCTTATGTCTCGCCGTTCCTTTTCCGGAAAGAGCCTGCGGTATCTGACCGTCAGTGCGATGCTCTGCGCCCTTGGCGTTGTTCTGCTCGCGGTCGGCTCCCTCATTGATGTGATGGATCTGAGTGTGGCGGTGCTTGCTTCGCTTTTTGCCGTCTATGCCGTGATTGAAATGGGTGGAATTTACCCTTGGCTCATCTGGCTTACCACCTCTCTCCTATCCTGTCTGCTCCTTCCGCAAAAGACGCCCGCGCTTTTTTACGCCTGCTTTTTCGGGTTCTATCCGATCTGTAAGGCAAAGATTGAAGGTCATCTTCCAAGGCTTTGGGGGTACCTTTGCAAGCTGGCGCTCTTTCACGTCTCGTTAGTGCTTCTTTACGGAGTCTTCCGTCTGTTTCTTCCTGCCGAGCTGGAAGGCTACGGCTTCGGCTGGCTCCTGCTTGCCACCTATGCGGCGGCACTCCTCTGCTTTGTACTTTATGATTTCTGCCTGAGCAAGCTCATCACGCTTTACCTGTACCGACTGCGAAACCGCTTTCACCTGCGGAAATAAGCTCCATTGCACCGGCTATCCGCCAAAGAAGGAGATCTCCCATGACAAACTTTACAAAAGCCGCCATCAAGGCATCCTTTCTGAAGCTTCTCAACGAAATGCCACTGAGCAAAATCAGCGTCCGCAGTATCACCGAGGACTGCGGGATCAACCGTAATTCCTTCTACTATCACTATCAGGACATTCCGGCGCTGATTGAAGAAATCGTCAAGGATGAAGTGGACACGCTGATTGCAACATACCCCACCATCACCAACCTGAACGAATGTGTGGACGTCGCCTTCCGGTTTGCGCTGAAGAACAAGAAAGCCGTTCTGCACATTTACAACTCCGTCAACCGTGACATCTACGAGCGCTCCATCATGCAGCTCTGTGAATACACGGTCAGTGCATACCTTGACACGGCGTTCGGAAAGAATGCCGTCAGCGAATATGACCGTGCGGTCGCTGTCCGCTTTTTCAAGTGTGAGCTGTTCGGGCTGACCTTTGAATGGATTGAAAACGGAATGAAGGACGATGCCATTGAGGAAATCTACCACGTCATCGACCGTTGTCGCGGACTGTCGGAGGATCTGATCCGCCGCAGTCTGGAAGAGCAAAAGAACGACGCATAAACCGGAATCCAAACAGAGAGCCGCGCAGGCAATGCCTGCGCGGCTCTCTGTTTGTGATGTAATCGAAATATCCGGAATTACTTTACGGATTTGACGATATTGGTAATCTCGTTGACGTAAAGCAGGGACAGCGGGATGCACAGGCAGTTGCCGTTTGCATATCCTGCATTCTTCAGTGCGTCATAGACCTTCTGTGCGTCCTCGTTGGAGGAAATGTCCTTCACAAGACCCTTGATGGTTTCGCTGTCGTTGTAAGCTTTGATCATGTCATCCGTGGACTTGAACTCCACAATCAGAACGGAGGACAGACCGTTGCTCTTCTTGGTCAGAAGATGCAGCTCCACCGCCAGATTGTCCTTTTCCAGCTCCGCCTTGATTTTGTTCGAGGTATCTTCCAGCGCGGTGTTTTCTTCATATCCCTTGTCTTCAAAAGCCTTTTGAAGCTTGGAATATTTGTTGGAGCAGGAAACGAACATCGTTGCTGCCATAACCAGCACCAAAACAAGACTGAGAACTCTTACTGCGTTTTTCATAAAGAAACTCCTTTTGCTTCAGATATTTTGTTTTCGCACCGGAGCGCTTCCGGTTGCGCTTTTAGTATATCCTATCGTTCCCTTCTTTGTCAATGGGCAACCTGCCGAATTTGCGCAAATTTTGAACAAAAATTCGGTTTTGTAAGATTTTTGAATAATATCGATATGAATGTCCGTTTTTTCGGCAACCGGGTGGCAATTGTCCGTTTCTTTTTCGGAAAGAGTCTGCTATACTATGCAATGTTTCTGGGGCGGTACTCCACCGGAGTGCACCCGACCGTGCCGCCTTCTCTGCCGCAGGGCGCTTCTCCGATGGTAAAAACGTCCCGTGGAAAAACCGAAAGAAAGGACTGAACCTCATGCACTTTGCTAAAGCGGTGGTAAAATACCGCATTTCGATTCTGATTCTGGCATTGCTTCTGATGATTCCCTGTGCCGTCGGCATGGCAAAGACCCGGATCAACTACGACATGCTGGACTATCTCCCCGGCGACATGGACACTGTCATCGGTCAGGAGGAACTCCTCAAGGACTTCGGAAAAGGCGCCTTCTCCCTTGTCATTGTGGAAGATATGCCGCAAAAGGATGTCGCGGCGCTTTGTGAAAAAATCAAAACCGTAGAACACGTGGAAAGCGTGGTCTGGTACTCCACCCTTGCCGACCTCTCCGTTCCTATGGAGATCCTGCCGGAGAAAATCTACAATGAATTCAACACCGACCACTCCACCATGCTGGCAATCTTCTTTGACAGCGCCACCTCGGCGGACGTGACCATGGATGCCATCCGGGAAATCCGCTCCATTGCGGGCAAGCAATGCTTTGTTTCCGGAATGTCCGCGCTGGTCACCGACCTGAAAGATCTGTGCGAAGCGGAAGAGCCAATCTATGTCGGGCTTGCGGTGCTGTTTGCTACGATTGCCATGCTTGTGTTTCTGGACGGCTGGCTGGTTCCCTTCGTTTTCCTTGCCTCCATCGGCATGATGATTCTTCTGAACCTCGGAACCAACTACTTCTTCGGAGAAATCTCCTACATCACCAAAGCCCTCTCCGCGGTGCTTCAGCTTGCCGTAACCATGGATTACTCCATTTTTCTCTGGCACAGCTATAACGAACAGAGAACGCTTCACGCCGACCCGAAGGAAGCCATGGCGATCGCAATCCATGAAACGCTGACCTCCGTTCTCGGAAGCTCCATCACCACGGTGGCAGGCTTTGCGGCGCTGTGCTTCATGTCCTTCACGCTCGGACGCGACCTCGGTCTTGTCATGGCGAAGGGTGTTCTTTTCGGCGTTCTCGGCTGCGTCACGGTTTTGCCTTCGCTGATTCTTCTGTTGGATAAGCCCCTGCAGAAAACAAAACACAGGCCGCTCATTCCGAACCTCCGTAAATTTTCGGCTGGTGTGGTACGCATTTTCCCCGTTTTTCTGATTCTCTTCGCCATGCTGATTGCCCCCGCCTACTACGGCTACAGCAAGGCAAACGATGAGGTCTATTACGACATGGGGCAGTGTCTGCCGGAGGACATGGAATATGTCATTGCCAACTCCAAGCTGTCCGAGGACTTTAACATCGCCTCCACGCATATGGTGCTGGTCAACGCCAAGCTTCCAAGTTCCTCGGTTCGTCGCATGATTGAGGAAATGGAAGAGGTGGACGGGGTCAAATATGTCCTCGGTCTGGAGTCGGTCATCGGTACGCGCGTTCCGGAGGAAATTCTGCCGGACAGCATCCGCAGCATTCTGAAAAGCGACAAATGGGAACTGTTGCTCATCAATTCCGAATATAAGGTGGCAAGCGACAACGTCAACGAACAGATTGACAGTCTGAACACCATTCTGAAAAAGCACGACCCCACCGGAATGCTGATCGGAGAAGCGCCCTGCATGAAAGACATGATTGAAACCACGGATCACGATTTCCGCGTGGTCAACCTCGTTTCCATCCTTGCCATTTTCCTGATCATCGCGCTGGTGGAAAAGAGCATTTCCCTGCCCTTCATTCTGATCTCGGTCATCGAGCTTGCCATCTTCATCAACCTCGGACTTCCGCACTATCTGGGTCAGTCCCTGCCCTTCATCGCCCCGATCTGCATCAGCACCATTCAGCTGGGCGCCACGGTGGACTATGCAATCCTTATGACCACCCGGTACAAAGCGGAACGGCTTTCGGGAAATGACAAACGGCAAAGTGTCATTACCGCGCTTTCCGCCTCGGCACCGTCGATCCTTGTTTCCGGCATGGGACTCTTTGCCGCAACCTTCGGCGTCGCCGTCTATTCGGACATTGACATCATCAGCTCCATGTGCATGCTGATGGCGCGCGGTGCCGTTGTCAGTATGATCGCAGTCATCTTCATTCTGCCCGCGCTTCTGATGCTGTGCGATAAGCCCATCTGTGCGACAACCGTCGGGATGCCGCATCTCTTGAAAAAGAAAACCGGAGCAAATCCGGAAAACGGAGGTCATTGATTATGAATAAAAAGTTTTACAAGGTTCTCTCCCTTGTTCTCTGCGCCGTAATTCTGGTCGGCGGAAGCATCGGAGCCACCACGGTCTACGCGCTCAACGCCGAAAAAAGCGGCGCGTCGGAGGGCGATACTCCCTCCGGCACCAAAAACGAGGATCGCACGGAAAACGTGAAAAAAGATGAAACCGTCTACGTGCTCGCAGGAGCGGACGGAAGTGTGAAAAAGATCATTGTCAGCGACTGGATCCGGAACATGACCGGGAGCGACAGCATCACCGACCGCTCGGACCTTGACGACATCGAAAACCTGAAGGGAGACGGCTCCTACACCATGAACGGCGACAACCTGAAAGTGTGGAACACGGAAAGCAAGGACCTTTACTATCGCGGCAACATCGAAAAGGATCTTCCCGTTACACTCTCCGTGACCTACCTTCTGGACGGGAAAACCGTCAGCGCCGAGGAACTTGCCGGAAAGAGCGGAAAGGTCACCATCCGGTTCGATTATCGGAACAACCAGTGCAAACCCGTCACCATTGACGGAAAAGAAGAAAAAATCTATGTTCCCTTTGCCATGCTGACCGGTGTTCTGCTGGACGGCAAGAGCTTCTCCGAGGTCACGGTCACAAACGGCAAAGTCATCAACGACGGCGACCGGATTGCGGTCGTCGGGGTTGCGCTTCCGGGGCTTCAGGAAAACCTCGGGCTGGATTCCGAGGAGTTTGAAATCCCCTCTTCCGTAGAAATCACGGCAACCGTAAAGAATTTTTCACTGGGCAATACCGTCACGATCGCCACCAATGAGTTGTTCAACCGGATTCCGGACGACATTTTCGACAAAGCGGATGAGCTTGGCGACTCCGTCAATGCGCTGTCCGATGCGGTCAATACACTGGTGGACGGCTCCTCCGAGCTGTTTGACGGTCTTTGCACCCTCCTGGAAAAGTCCGGGGAGTTGATTGACGGCATTGACAAGCTGGAAAGCGGGCTGAAGGAGCTGAACAGCCACAGCGCCGAGCTGAACGCGGGCGCAAAGCAGGTCTTTGAGACGCTCCTTGAAACCGCGACAAAACAGCTCACCGACGCGGGGCTGACCGTTCCTGAGCTGACCATAGAAAATTATGAAAAGACCCTTGACGCGGTCATTGCCTCGCTGGAGGAATCCGTCGTCCGTGCAAAGGCGGAGGAACGTGCAAGAGAAACCGTCACTGCGGCGGTGGAAGCCCAGCGGGAAACCATCAAAGCGGCGGTCAGTGCCGCGGTACGGCAGGAGGTAGAAACCAAAGTGACCGCCGCCGTGCGTACCAACGTAGAGGATCAGGTGCTTGCCACCATGGGAACGACGCGGCAGACCTATGAAGCGGCGCTTGCTGCAGGTATGATTACCGAGGCACAGCAGACGGCGTTCACCACTGCGGTAGACGCGCAGATGGAAACCGAAACGGTAAAGGCAACGATCACCGCGCAGACCGACGCACAGATGTCCTCTGCAGAAATGATAGCACTGATTGAGGAAAAGACCGACGAGCAGGTAGCGCTCCAGATTGAGACCAACATGGCATCGGATACCGTCAAAGAGAAGGTCGAAACCGCCGTGGAAAAAGCCAAGGCAGGTGCGGTCTCCGTCAAGTCTCTCAAGGAACAGCTGAACAGCTACAACGAGTTCTACACCGGTCTCTTGGAATACACCGCGGGTGTCTCGGAAGCGTATGCCGGAGCGCTGGAGCTGAAGAACGGAACCCCTGCCCTCAAAACCGGAATCTGCGATCTGAAGAATGGTGCAGGAGAGCTTTCCGACGGTCTGAAGGAGTTCCGCGAGAAGGGCGTGCAGAAGCTGACCGACGCGGTCAACGGAACCATGAAGGAGCTGACCGTCCGCCTGCACGCAACACTGGATGTTTCCAAAGCATATCAGAACTTTTCCGGTATTTCCGATGACATGAACGGTCAGGTGAAATTCGTCTATCGTACCGATGCCATCCCCAACAAATAACCGAAGCACCTTCCCTGCCGGATCCCGTTCCGGCACAAAAGGGACTGCCGCAAACAGGGTCGAAATCCTGTTTGCGGCAGTCTTTTTTCTGTTTTGCCAAAGCCGGACTATCTGAAGTCGGGCGCTAAGCAAAACAATCATGGTCGTCACCGACCAAGCTGTGACGGAAGAATAACAGGGGTACGTTTCCCTCGGGTGGGCTGTCCTCTCTTCCGCCGGAACGGTTGTTCGAATTTCTTAGAAGCGGGCGGGTTGACCCCGCGCGGGCAACGCCCGTTTCCTACCGAGGTAAAGGGGATTCCGTCGTTTGACAGGAGCCAGAAGCATAATGGAAAACGGTATTTTTTCGCCCAACGGAAGCCGGAAAATACCGCAATGAAAAACGGTTTTTCCGGCGTCGCACAAGCGTTCCGGTTCCCCCTCTGCCGGTAGGGGCGGGGTCTACCCGCCCGCTTCTGAGAAATTTGTGCAATTCTGATGGAAATTGTCTATATGGAATCCGCGCATACATCTCCATCCGGGACTGTGGCTTTCGCGTTCCATTGTTATCTACCGACGATTTTCCTGCCCCCACAAAAAACAATGCGTCAATATGATGTCATTCTTCCACCATTTTTGTTTGAAGCACATTTTTTTGATATAATAAATTGAAATATGTAATTTTCTTAAAAAATGGAGGATTCTCCCAATGGGAGATCATATCAGAACAAAGATCAAAAATGCAAAAAACAGTAGAACAGATGATTGGAAGTAAAATTCAATCGCTTCGAAAAGCAAAGGGATATACACAATTGAAATTTGCCGAAATGACCGGGCTTTCCGCAAACTATATTTCTGATATTGAGCGCGGAAAAAGCTCCACGCGCTTAGATAAGTTGGTGGTAATTATGAATGTTTTGGAATGCTCTGCCGACGATCTCTTTTCCGAAGTTCTCAATTGCGGATATAAAGTGAAAAGTTCCCGGCTTTCTGAACGAATGGAATTTCTTTCACCGGAAAAGCGAAAAAAGATATTTGAAATTTTAGAAATTTTATTTTGAAAAACAAAAAAGGTACATTTCCCTCAGTGAGGCTGTCCTCTCTTCCGCTGGAACGGTTGTTCGAATTTCTTAGAAGCGGGCGGGTTGACCCCGCGCGGGCAACGCCCGTTTCCTACCGAGGTAAAG
>CAKSPO010000035.1 GCA_934481515.1 uncultured Eubacteriales bacterium | reverse complement strand
ATCGAAAGCAACACGATGACACTCGGTGTTGACCAGATAAAAAATTATTTCTACACCTACATAATGATATTTGCATTATATATGGTGATTATGCTTTACGGGCAGCTTGTTGCGACCAACGTGGCAAGCGAAAAGAGCTCACGCGCTATGGAAGTTCTGATTACGAGCGCAAAGCCGACGAGTATGATGTTCGGAAAGGTGTTTGCGTCCTGTATCGCAGGCTTTACGCAGCTTGTGCTTGTGTTCGGCTCGGCATTGCTGTTTTATAATATCAACAAAGCGCAGCTGCAGAATCCGATCATCGCTTCGATATTCGATATGCCAATAAGCCTGTTTATTTATATGCTCGTGTTCTTTGTTCTCGGCTTTTTGATTTACGCTTTCCTTTACGGCGCAATCGGTTCAACCGCGTCAAAGCTTGAAGATATAAGTACCATGGTGTTACCTGTCACCTTCCTTTTCATTATTGCCTTTATGGTTGTTCTGTTCTCGATGATCGGCGGAAACGTAAACTCTGCATTGATGAAGGTATTCTCGTATATTCCGTTCACTTCGCCTATGGCGATGTTTACGAGGATCTGTATGAGCACGGTTGCCTGGTATGAAATTTTCATTTCCATTATTATCTTAATCGGCTCTACCGTCGGTATCGGAATCCTTTCCGCAAAGATTTACCGTGTAGGCGTTCTTCTCTACGGCACGCCGCCGAGGTTTACAAAAATTATAAAAGAGGTTTTTAAGAAACAATAGTCTCTTCCGACGATGAAAAATCGTACGTTGATTTCAGTTCCGGATAAGAAAGAAGACAAAAGCAATGACCGTCTTCCCTGAAGATCACAAACGGGGTCACCGCAGAGCTGTCGCTTTGCGGTGACCCCGGCGTTCCATACACTCCAGACAAATTTTTAAGCTGATTCTCTAACGTCAGTAATGCATAACGAACCTTCCGCAAAGGCACGGTTTTTCATCGGTATTACAAAAGCACCGCAGGAAACCGGTCTCAAAAATTCCGTCATCGATCCAGATGGACATCCATCTGTGGAAACGGAATGGAAATCCCGTTTTCATCAAATGCTTTTTTGACCTGCTCGTTCAGATCAAAGAAAACACTCCAGTAATCCTCCGTTTTACACCAGGCAGCAGTCGTAAGCTCAATGCTGCTTGCCCCATGACTTTTCACACGCGCCCGCGGAGCCGGATCCTCCAGAGTCAACGGATGCTTTGCAATCAGATCAAGAATGATATTTTCCGCTTTTTCGAAATCATCCGAATAGGAGACGGAAAAGGTCAGATCCACACGGCGGAGCGGTTTTTCAGAGTAATTGATGATTTCGCTGGTGGAAAGCTTACCGTTCGGCATATAGATTACCTTATTGTCGTTGGTACGGATCTTGGTGTTGCAGATGAAAATATCCTCTACCGTTCCCTCAAACCCGTTGGCGGAAATATAATCTCCGTCCCGGAACGGATGCGTAATCAGCAAAAGGATTCCGCCCGCAAAATTGGAGAGCGTTCCGTTGACAGCAAGACCGACACCGACGCCAAGCGATGCAATCAACGCCGAAATTGCCGACGTATCAATACCAAGGTATCCCACCAGTACCAAAACCACCAAAACCTTCAACATAATTTTGGAAATATAAGCAAGCGTACGGTAAAGCGTCTGATTCACCTTTTTGGATTTTGTCTCTGCAAGTTTGGTTCCCCGCCTTTCAATCGCCCGGCTCAAGCGGTTAATCACCGCAAATGATACAATCAGCAGAATAACCGAGATCAAAATTTTAATTCCTACCGTCGTCACCCAGTTCTGCAATACTTCCAAAACATGTTGCCAATCCATTTTCAAGACCTTCTTTTTTCGTTGTTTCCGGTAAAAATCCGGTGCTTTTATTATACTGCATTTGCGTTCTTCTGTCAACAGAAACACGCCTTCGACAAAAAATTCAAAAAAATATAAAAATTCTCTATTCCCGTTGACTTTTTGAAAAAACTGTGATATACTAAGACCGCTTGAGGGAGTAATTGACGCTTCACGCGTGATATGTCAACATCCTGACCCAAAAGGTCTGGCATATCTTCATCGATGAGACTCATGTGCTTTTTTGCACATGCAGTCTTTTTTCTATGTATGCGAAAACCGTCATGGATCCGCAAAAAGGAGTAAAAAAATGGAAACTTTTCTGATGTATCTGCTGTTTGCCGCAGGGGTCGTTCTGATCGTAAAGGGAGGCGACTGGTTTGTGGACGGTGCCGTCTGGGTCGCCGAAGTAACAAGAATCCCGAAATTCATCATCGGTGCCACCATCATCAGCGTTGCAACAACGCTTCCGGAAATCATCGTCTCCACCATTGCCGCCATTGACGGACACGAAATTCTGACCTCCGGCGTTGCCGACGCCGTCGCCGCGTCTCAGGATAAGGTCGGCATGGCAATCGGAAACGGAATCGGCTCGGTCATCTGCAACACCGCCATGATCCTGGCGATCAGCGCCGTTTTCATGCCTGTCGCCATTCAGAGGAAGGACTTTCTTCCCAAGGCGGGGCTGCTTCTTGCCGCAGTCGTTGCACTGTTCCTCTTTTCGCTCAACGGTTCCTTCTCGTGGGTCGGCGCTCTGGTTCTGCTTTTGATTTTCGCACTTTATATCGCGGAAAATATCCGCTCCGCAAAAGAAAAAACCTCTGAGGAACCGGAAAAGCGTCCCGCGACCGATCAAAAATCCGTTCTGCTGAATCTTCTCCGCGTGGTCGTCGGTGCCGCCGCAACCGTTATCGGCTCTCAATTGCTCGTCAACAACGGAAGCAAAATTGCCGCTTCCTGGGGCGTATCGGAAGCCATCATCGGTGTCACCATCGTCGCCATCGGCACCTCCCTGCCGGAATTGGTAACCGCAATCACCTCCGTCATCAAAAAACAGACCTCCATGTCCGTCGGAAACGTCATCGGAGCCAACGTCATCGACACTACGCTGATTCTCGCCGTCTGCTCGTTCGTTTACGGCGGAAAGCTGCCGGTCTCCGCGCAAAACATCTATCTTGACTTTCCCGTTGCCATCCTCGTCACACTCATCGCTGCCGTTCCGACCGGAATCCGGAAAAAATTCAGCCGTTGGCAGGGAGTGCTTCTGATCCTCCTTTATATCGTTTATCTCATCATTGTCACCGCAGGACTTGATTGGTATCTCGCTCTGTTCGGCGTCAACGCATAAAAAGAGCTCCGGCGCAAAAATGCAATGCGCCGGGGCTCTTTTGCAACCGGGTGAAAAGACTCCAACGGGTCAGGCAACCGGGCAAAGACCGGCACCATTGTCCGCCTCTGCCTTGACAATCACGTTCTTTGGATGATCGCATTGGTTTACCCGCTTTGGGAACAGTTCCGGAAAAGCCACGGCTTCCGCGGTAAACGCGGAAGCCGTGGGTTTTATTTAGCCAATAAAACGGAACCAATCCACCGAAACCCGGAGCGTCTTCCCGTTTTTCGCCTTGAATTCGAGATAGATGGGACTCGGATTCAGATCCGTGTCCTTGCATTCCACGGTAATGGTCTGCATGTTTCCGTCGCCGGAAAATTCCACCGTTGCAAGGATCTTGTCTCCGACACCGGTCTCATAGACGGTCAGAGTTCCTCCCGTCGTCGAGGAAAGCGTAATTTCAAACTTTTTCTTTCCCTCTGCTCTCACGGAAGCAAATCCGAGATAAGCGCCGTCCGTCGTCGTCACGGCAACCGTTCCGGAAACGGTGAAGTCCTTTTTGACGGAAGCATTCTCCGCTTCCATCCGCTCAAAACCGTTGACCGAGTTGTCCGATATCCGGAAGCGGACCGAATCCAGATTATAATTTCCCGGATTGGAGCCTTCCGCCGCAATCGAGAAGGTATGCTTCCCGGCAGAAAGCATAATACCGGAAATCACATATTCCTTCCAGACACCGTTCTTATTGCTGTCCCCCCACGTCTCCGTCACGGCAAAGGAAAGATCCTTGACCTTGACCCCATCGATGTAGAGCGCGCCGGTGCGGTCGCTTCCGTCAAATCTTGCGTCGTTTTTCTTTCCGCAATTGACCCGCAGAATCAGATCATACGTTCCGGAAGCCTTCGGTTTGCCGACAAAGGAAACGTTGTCGCCCACCGAACGGAACGGTTTGACAAATCCCGTTCCGGTATATCCCTTCCACTCGCCGTTGACATGCAACGGGTCGCCTGCATTCCTGGAATTCAGCGTTGCGTTTTCCAATTCAAACAGAGCTCCGTCCGTGATGGTAAATACACCGGCATCCGGATCCACTTCAACACCCTCGCCCTCCGCAGGCTCGGAAATCCGATCCGAAACCACCTTCAGCTCCATTTCCTTTGCACTGTCCGGGAACTTGACCGTCAGCGTAGTTCCGTCCGTGTAAAAGCCGCTTTCCGCATTTTCCAGCTCCGCCGCACTTGCATAGCACCGCAGAGCAGTGCCGTCCAGCGTTACAGTGCTCACCCCGGACAAATGGTGCAGAACAATGTTGTAGGAACGCTCCGCCGGTGTGTAAACGGCGGCATTGTGGTTCTGCCGCGCCCCGATGGTCAGCGTCACACGACCACCCTCCTGCACGCAGCGGTAGGCGGTAGTCGTATAAGCATTTTGGGTCTGGTACTTGCGGCTCACGCCGTCGTCCTCATAGAAGGTGTAGCTGCTGCTTCCCTTCGGATAAATGTCCAGCGTCAGCGGATTCAGCGGAACCTCATCCGCATAATTGACCTCGGGTCCCATCGGAACGATGGCACCGGCTTTGACAAATACGGGAATTTCGTCCAGAGCCACCGTCAGACGCACTGTCTTCCCGTTGGCACCTCCTTCATACCGTTCGCCGGTATAATAGTGGTACCATGTCGTGTTGGGCGGGAACCAGACCGAAACGGTCGTGTCCGTCGCCTCGGTTGCGGGAGCCACCAGGAACCAGTCGCCGAAATAATACTGACGGTTGAGATTCCATGCGTCGGGATTCGTCTGACTTCCGTCCTCCAGAATCATCGCACGCATCATCGGAACGCCGGTGCTGTAGCCCTGCCATGCACTGGTATACAGGTAAGGATAAAGTGAATAGCGGAGCTTCAGATTCTGCTTGAGCGTGTCCTGCGCGGTCTTATCAAAGGTCCAAGGCTCACGACCGTCATGCCCGTGCGTCCGCATGATTGCGCTCCATGCACCAAATTCGGATACCCAGCGGGTATAGAGTGCGTCGGTGGGGCGGGACTTGAAGCCGCCAAGATCGCAGGAGGTCGCCCAATACCCGACCAACCCCGTATCCAGCGCATAGCCGATCTGATAGAGAAGATCCGACTCGGTCGCGTCCGTATCTCCCGACCATGCCGTCGCAAAATGCTGTCCTGCATAACTGCCGCGGGTCACAAACATCGGGCGGTTGGCATCCGTAAACTCCTTCCAAGCCTCATAAGCGCCCTTCGCGGAGAAAACCGGAGCGGTATTGGAGCCAAGAACGTCAAATTCATCCGGCCAGAACCAGTCGCCGAAACCGGTGGTAATCACACTGTCCATGTAGGATTTGACCCACCTTGCTTCATAGGCGGACAGATACAGCTTGTCACCGCCCGAAGCTTCCGGCGTCCCGGCATTGTTGTGCAGACCGACATGGAATCCCAGTTCCCGTGCCTCGCGGAACATTGCGGCAATATCCGGGAACTTCGTCTTGTCGTTGCTCCACATCTGGTTGCCCCACTTCTGCCCGGCACCGTAGTTTGCCTTCGTCACGTTGACATCTCCGCGCCAACCGTAGTCAAACACATAACAGTCGGCAGGATACCCCTCATCGCGTAAGCGGTGAATCCACTGCAAAAACTCCGCCTGCGTCGCGTTATCATTGCCGTATTTGGAGAGCATGAATCCAAGCGCCCACTTTCCGTACAGCTCCATCCGACCGGTCAGCTCCGCATACTCATTGAGCATGGTCTTGAAATCCGGACCGTACATCATAAAGTAATCCAGATACCCTTCCGTTTCAAAGCCGCCGCCGTGCTTGTAAAAGGTTGTATGCTCGGAGATGGTATTCAGAAACACTCCGTATCCGACCGAACTCATAAAGAACGGCGCAATGACCCGACCGTGAGACATCGAAAATTCCGTAAAATCCGTATCATAGCGGTTCAGATTGGAACGTCTGCCGTGATCCCCGGAGCCGAACCCGAAAATGCCGCCTGCATTCCGCGTTCCCTCGGTTTTCCGGATTCCCACCTGCGTTCCGTTTTGATAGACCCCTTCCTCGCTGTCTGCCGTCATCAGATTCCCGTCCGTATCGTACATGCTGATCCGGAAGGGCGATTTTTCTATCCGCAGCTCCATAGACAGCGTGCGGATGTGCGCGGAGGTCTCGTCCTCCGTAAAGGAATGCCTGACCAGTGCAAACGACTCCTTCTGCACCATGTAATATTCCGGATCCGCCGGACGGTAACCGTTTTCCCCGTCCATGGAATATTGCACCCGTACCGTACGCGGAGAGCAAAGCTCCAGCGTTACCTGCCGCTCCCCATCATTGAAAAGATACCGGTTTGTGCTTCCCTCGTTCGGCCATGGCTCCTCTCCGGGATCCGTTGTTGAGGACTCCTCCGGAATGCCTCCAGTGGTTCCACCGGAAGCGGAACCGCTTCCGGGAAGCACATCCTCGTTTCCGCCGCAGCCAAACATCATACCACCCAACATAACAGCCAACAGGAGAAACGCGATCATCCGTCGTGACCGTCTCATTTCCCATCCTCCTTTGTTTTCGTCTGCCGTTTCCGGCAGATCGGATTTATTTCATTATAGCAGAGAAAGTATGACTTTTGTGTGAACATTCCAGCCGTGCCTATTTTTTGTAGGCCTCAACAAATTTTCCGACCGTTTTTGTAAAAATCGTAAAAAACAACTCTTACATTCCCGCTGCGCAATCAACTCTTTTCATCTGAGTATTCGCTCCAAAAATGGAATCGTTTTTGGGCACCGCCATTCCTACGCAATGCTTTTTGTAAAACCACGCAGGAAAGCATCGTCATGCAAACAAAAAAGCGTTCTCTGAATTTTTCTTTCGGGAACACCTTCCGGCACGGCTTTTACTCCTTGCCTTCCCTTGCGCTCTTTTCGGAAAAGAGCACAAAAACCGAAAAGCCGGGAAACGGTTTTTCCGCCCGTCTCCCGGCATTTTTTCTTGCCGGCAAAAAGCTTTGCCCGGAATTCCGGAAGATCTTCCGGCGCAGCTTCTCCGGCGCAGCTTCTCGCTCCTGGCCTTTTCCCTGCGCTCTTTTCAGGGCAGGAGAAACGGTTCCTCGGGGGCAGGGGGTGTCGCCGGGCTGTGGAAAATGCGGGAAACCGCTTTGGTTTTCCGCGTTTCCCATATCCTTCCCCGCCCCGGCTATAGAGCATTCTGTCCGGGAGCCGTGGGAAACCGTTCGCCGGTTTTCCATCACTCCCGCACCACTCAACTGATCGCTCCCCGCCCTTTGAAGACAAACAAAAAAGCTCCGCAAGCTCCTTGTGTCTCGGAATGGCTTCATCAAAAAGATAATGCGGTTTGATTCTCCGATTTACGAAAACAGGAAGGACTGTTTTCTATATTCCCAACAGGGAGGCATAAAAACAGTCATTTCTGTTTTCATACCTCCCTTGGTTTATCCTCTCGGTTATTGGTTCAGCCGATCCGGCCGGTCAATCAACTCGGCAATATAATCCGTGGATACGTTATAGTACTTCGCTATTTTCATGGCAATGTACAGCGGAATTTCATTTTCTCCCCGTTCGTAATTTCTTTTGCAACCTCCGCCTGTGTCCGCCTTGATTTTTCTCTTAAAAATTTAATTCGTGCGTATTTCATTTTTTCTTCCCTTAGATAAAATGATTCAAAATTCAAAAAACATGATTCTCCGCACAAATATGTGTCATAGCACATCCTGGCTCCTATTTGTGTTTTTTTGATTTTCGATTACCGCTGAAAGAAGCTGCTTAGAGTTTCAGTTATGAAATCGCGAAAGCAGCCTGCATCAGCTGATCTTCGGCTCCTTGTTCTTCTGAATGACATCGTGCGCTCCGCCCTCTACAATGCTGGTTGCAGATACCAGCGTCAGAACTGCCTTCTTCTGCAGTTCCGGAATGGAGAGTGCACCGCAGTTGCACATTGTAGAACGAACCTTGGAAAGGGACAGCGCAACGTTGTCCTTCAAACTTCCCGCATACGGGACATAGGAATCCACGCCTTCCTCAAAGGAAAGCTTCTTATCGCCGCCGAGATCGTATCTCTGCCAGTTCCGTGCACGTGCAGAGCCCTCGCCCCAATATTCCTTATAGTATGTTCCGCCGATGCTGACGCGGTTGGAGGGGCTTTCGTCAAACCGTGCAAAATATCTGCCCAGCATCACAAAATCCGCTCCCATGGCAAGCGCCAGCGTAATATGGTGGTCATAGACAATTCCGCCGTCCGAGCAGACCGGAATGTAAACGCCCGTCTCCGCAAAATAGCGGTCTCGCTCCGCGCAGACATCAATCAAAGCCGTCGCCTGACCGCGACCGATGCCCTTGGTCTCTCTCGTAATGCAGATGGAACCTCCGCCGATACCGACTTTGACAAAATCCGCACCGCTTTCCGCCAGGAAGCGGAATCCGGCGGCATCCACGACATTTCCGGCACCGACCTTAATCACATCGCCATACTTCTCGCGAATCCACTGGAGCGTCCGCTTCTGCCACTCCGAAAAGCCCTCGGAGGAGTCGATGCAAAGCACATCCGCCCCCGCATCCACCAAAGCGGGAACCCGCTCCTCATAGTCTCTGGTATTGATGCCGGCGCCGACGACATACCGCTTGGAGGCATCCAGCAATTCATCCGGGTTCTGCTTGTGGAAATCGTAATCCTTCCGGAAAACCAGATAACAGAGCCTGTCCGTCTCATCTATGATAGGAAGCGTGTTAAGCTTGTTGTCCCAGATAATATCATTGGCTTCCTTGAGCGTGGTTCCCTCCCGCGCACAGATCAAGCGCGACCGGGGGGTCATAAATGTGGAAACCTTGGTATCCGGTGCCATCCGGCTCACGCGGTAGTCTCTTCCGGTAATGATGCCCAAAAGCTTTCCGCCGTTGGTACCGTCAGAGGTCACGGCAATCGTGGAATGTCCTGTCTTCTCCTTCAGCGCCAAAACATCCGCAAGAGTTGCATCCGGCGAAAGGTTGGAATCGCTTTTCACAAAGCCCGCCTTAAAATCCTTTGCCCGCTTGACCATTGCCGCCTCATCCGCAACGGACTGGGAACCGTAAATGAACGCAATTCCTCCCTCGGTCGCCAGCGCAACGGCAAGACGGTCTCCGGAAACGGACTGCATAATGGCGGAAACCATCGGAATGTTCATCCTGATGGCAGGCTCCTCCCCGCGACGGAACTTTACCAACGGCGTCTGAAGGCTGACATTGGCAGGAACACATTCCGCAGAGGAATACCCCGGAATCAGCAGATATTCATTGAAAGTGTGTGACGGCTCATTGATAAAGGTTGCCATTGTGTTTTCTCCTTTTTGTACCGGAATCTTATTTTATGAATTATACCACAGCACATACGGTTTGTCAACCGTTTTCTACCACCCAAACCGCGTAATATCGCAAAAAATTGCAAAAAAGCAATTTTAATACGCTTCACTGAGAAGCCATATGCCGGTTCCTTCCACAGAGACCTCGCCCAATTCCGCCGGCAGAAAAATACTGTCGCCCTTCGTATATGCCGCATCCACTCCGCCGCCGTGCACTGTTCCACTCCCGGAAAGGAACAGCAGATGCCGCATCCGGGCAGAAGGCGGAAGCAATACCGCTTTCCCCGGCTCCGACGCACCCTGCACCACACGGAAATATTCACAGTCAGCAAGAAGTACACCGACATCCGGCGCGGCGTTTCCTCTGGAAAAGCGGATCCGCTCAATCTCCTCCGCGGAAAAAGGACGGATGACCTCCAGCGCCTTCCGGACGTGCAGTTCCCGCAGGCTTCCGTCTGCCTGCCGCCGGTTGTAATCATACACCCGGTAGGTCAGATCGCAGTTCTGCTGAATTTCGGCAATCAGGATCCCTCGCCCGATGGCATGCGGGAGCCCGGCGGGAATAAAATAGGTCTCCCCAGGATGCACCTTCTGTCGGTGGAGCGCCCGTTCCGGATCCCCCGCGGCAACCGCCTCGGCAAAATCCTTCTGCGTCATCCCCGCAGCAAGTCCGCAAATAATCTCTGCTCCCTCCTCCGCTTCGACAATATACCACATCTCGGTCTTCCCGCGATCGTGCTCCACCCTTGCGGCATAAGCATCGTCCGGATGTACCTGCACGGACAGCCGGTCATGTGCATCAATCAGCTTGATCAGCAGAGGAAACCCGTTTTCCGTCCTGCTCTCCCCCATCATCCCGGCAACATCCCCGGCAATCAAGGCGCCCAGCGTCCGCCCGGAAAAGGCGCCGTTCTCCACCGTACACATTTCCTTTTCCCGCACCGTCAGTTCCCAGCTCTCTCCGATTGTCTCGCAATCAGAAAGCTTTCCGAAAGTCTCACGGAGGCGTGTTCCGCCCCAAATCGGGGACTTCGTAATTCCCTTCAGTTTCATCGGATAATATTGCATTGTCTTTCTCCTCCCGTGTCATATCCTGCCGTCAGTCCGCCTGCATCAAAGCAAGCAATGTCTTTTTCATAAAAAGCGCATCCTCTGCCTGCGTTCCGGCAGATTCGCAGATGATCCGCGGAGTAACATTCTCCCGGAGAATCGCCTCCGCCAGCGGCTCGAAAAAGGGACCGAATTCCCGGTCTGCAAAGGTCAGATGCCGCTTTTCTCCCGCACCGGTGTACTCGACCCGCGAAAAATGGCAATGCAGCTGCTTTGCATACGCGTCCCCCAAGGAAACGGCAATTTCATCAAATACCCGTCGGTAGCTGTCTGTGTCCGGAAAAGCGCCGCCGCACACCCGTGCGTTCAGATGCCCGAAATCCACTACGGGTGCATAAATCGGAGAAACCTTGCATTGTTCAATCACCTCGGCAAGTGTTCCGAGCTGATTGATCTTTCCCATCGTCTCAATGCCGAGCTTTGCCGCCGGTGCACCGACCGCTTCCGCCACGCGGGAGAGCGTGTCCTTGGAAAGGCGCATCGCTTCTTCACGGGAGATTTTTGCGGCGCTGCCACTGTGAATGACAATTGTATCCGCACCCAGCAGCTCTGCCGCCCAAAGCGACTTGCGGATATACTCCAGACTCTTCATCCGCTTCTCCTCTTCCACTCCGGAAAGAGAGATAAAGTAAGGCGCATGCAGGGACATCCGGATTCCGTGCTCCCGCGCCTTTTCTCCAATGGCGCGCAAGGTCGCCTCACTGCCGCTGACACCGTTCCCCGCTTCATATTCAAACGCATCCAGCCCCTTGGACTGTAACCAACCGGGACTCTGCAACGTGGTTTTGTTCCCGTCTGCGTAAAACCAGTCCCCGTTTCCGCCGGGACCGAAGGTTGCCATACTCATTTTATATTCTCCTTTGCTTTCGGATTCCGGATTTTCCAGAACGACATCCACGGCTGATAACCGTGCAGCCGCGCATATTTCCGGATAAAAGGACGCTCGCATAACCGCTTGAAGCGGAAAAAGAGGTTTTTCTTATCCCGGATCGGCGGCACAATCCACGCGCGAAGCCCGATGTGCTTTCCCGCATAGGCATCCGTCAGAAGCTGATCCCCCAGCACCGCCGTTTCGCTCCGCCCGACTCCCAGCTTCTGCATCGCCCGTACCAGCGTCCCGCGGCGTGGCTTGTGACTGTCCGGATATGCCGGTAGTCCAAGAGAACGGTTAAAGCGCTCGACACGCGGTGCGTGGTTATTGGAAACCAGCGCCATCCGGATCCCGCTTTCCCGCATGGTTCGGATCCAGTTGATCAGTTGCTCCGGCGGGTCGGCTTCCTCATAGGGAGCCAGCGTGTTGTCA
This sequence comes from uncultured Eubacteriales bacterium, assembly GCA_934481515.1. Classification (GTDB taxonomy): domain Bacteria; phylum Bacillota; class Clostridia; order Oscillospirales; family CAG-272; genus UMGS1865. The sequence goes on along the minus strand of CAKSPO010000035.1, from coordinate 8,860 downwards.
ATATCCATCAACAACGCACGGATCCCGGCTTCCCGCAATAACTCCGGAGTAACCTCCGCATACCCTCCGAACATCCGGTCCGGCGTCAGATAATCCTTCATGTTTCCTCCGTTACCGCTTTTATAATCTTCTCCCTTCTATTTTACCATGAACAAGCCGCTTTTGCAAGACCGATGCAACCAAAAAAGGATTCCGGCGTGAAAATACTTTCGGAGCGAAGCCCTTTTCTGCACCTTCAATGGCTTCTATCGCCGCCCGTTCTCCCGGAAATGAAGGAGTTCGCAAGGGGCAATAAAGCCGTATAAAAAACAAAAGTCCAACCGGTATTTTTTTTGAGGGGCTGTCAAAAGCCAAACGCTTTTCACAGCCCCTCAAAGAATATTCAGCCGACCTTGACCGCCAGCTTCATTTCTTCCGACGCACCGGCGCCCGCATTGACGGCTTCCGGTTTTTTATAGGTCGGAATCACACGAATCAGCGCCGACTTCACCTGCTCGTCCGACCCGGTAGCAACCGCATCCCGAAGCACAGACAGCTTTTCCGCCAGCGTTTCCTTGGAAATCGGCTCATCCCGTTCGATAAAGATCAGACTGTTTTCGGTCTTGTCCAGTTCTTCTGTTTTGACCAGCAACTCCTCGTAAAGCTTTTCTCCCGGCCGAAGTCCCGTTTCTACGATCTGAATATCCCGGTACGGTTCAAAACCGCTCAGGCGAATCATATTTTCCGCCAGATCCAGAATTTTGACCGGTTTCCCCATATCCAGAACAAACAGTTCCCCGTTCCGAGCCATCGCACCGGACTGCAGCACAAGCTGACTTGCTTCCGGAATCGTCATAAAATACCGGATGATCCGCTTGTCCGTAATGGTCACGGGGCCGCCGTTGACGATCTGCCGTTTAAATAGCGGAATTACCGAACCGGCGCTGCCCAAAACATTTCCGAAACGCGTCGCACTGAACGTCGTAATGGCGGAAGTGCGGCTGTGGCTCTGCACAATCATTTCGCACATCCGCTTGGTCGCCCCCATCACATTGGTGGGATTGACCGCTTTGTCGGTGGAAACCATCATAAACCGATCCACACCGTATTTTTCCGAAAGCTCCACACAGTTCAGTGTTCCGAAGACATTGTTTTCCACCGCTTCACAGCAATTATGCTCCATCAGCGGAACATGTTTGTGCGCTGCCGCATGCAAAATCACATTCGGATGATAGGTAGCAAAAATCCGATCCAGAGCCGTCCGGTTGCAGACCGAAAGAATTTCCACCCGCAGATCCAGCTTGGCTCCGTATGCAATTTTCAGTTCCTGCTGAATGTCGTAAGCACCGTTTTCATACACATCCAGAATAATCAGCTGCCTGGGCTGCATTTTTGCAATCTGGCGGCACAGCTCACTTCCGATGCTTCCGCCGCCGCCCGTAATCATCACAACCTTGTTCTGATAGAAAGCTGCGGTTTTCTCATTGGTCACCACCAGCGGCTTGCGGAACAGAAGCTCTTCAATGTCAAATTCCCGGAGTGTCCGCTTTCCGTCTCCTGCCTGCTGCATCATCGGATAATCGTAAACCTTCACCTTGCAACGAAATGCCTTGTACCGCTCATAGAGCCGTTTTTTCTCCTCCACATCAATCTGAGGAAGCGCAAAAACGATCTCCTGAATCTCGTGACTGTCCAGAAAATCCTGCGTCACCGCCGATTCTGCAACCACGGGAATTCCGGAAATCTGACGACCGATTTTTTCATTGTTGATATCGATGAAGCACCGCGGCGTATAAGCGGAAACCCGGTTGTTAATCAACTCCTCCGCCAGGCTGACCCCGGAACGTCCCGCACCGACAATGGCGATTTTGATTTTATTGGCATTTGAGACATTGTCCAGCTCCACCGCCTTTCCGGCAAAGATCCGGAGGAGGAAGTTGAAAATCCGTCCCCGTACCGAATTCCGACGGCAGCACTTGTAGGCATACCGGTATATCATCCGGATGGAGAGAGAGCCGAGCAGTGTCATACAACAGATTGAGAGCAACCGCGGAAAAGAGATATGTGCCACCGGCAATATCCGCTCCAGAGTAAAATAGAACACAGCGGCAATGCCGTCGGACAAAAGCATCCGGATGTAACTCTGAATCCCCCCGTAGCGCCAGATCTGATTGTAAACCCGCAGCAGAAAGCGTACAGAGAAAATCGAAACCAGCGCCAACGCAAACTGCAAAAGAATATCCGTAATGGAAAAATGTTCCTGCCCTCCGTCATATAAGACCAGCATCAGCACGTCCACCAATGCGAGAATCAGGATATCATAAGCAATCAAAAGCAGTCTTGTCCTTCCGAAGGCGCGGAGACGTCTCTTGACCGGAGCTTCTCCTCCCTGCGAATTTGAGGTTGAATTTATCATGATAACCGTTCCTTTTCAGATTCAGAACTTCACCGCAAAAGCAAAAAAAGCAGAAAAACCGCCGCATTCTTTGCAAGCAAATGAGAGAAAAACGACATACGTTGTGTCAATTCACCACTGACAGAAATTCATGCCAGTTAACAATATACCATAAAAAAGTCGTTTTGTCAAGATATTTGCCGAAAAGAGCGGGTCAACGGACTCCGGGAAACTCCGGAATTCGCAACAGATTCTTCCTTTTCCTCAAAATTTTTGCCAAAAACGCAAAGGGAACAAAAAAGCAACACAACCATACCGCTCAATAAAGACCCCGTCATCGAAAAAGCCGTGAGAAACGCATCCGTCCCTCTCGGCTTTTCCGATGATTGATTTTTATCCGTCGATATGAAAGATTCCCTTCAGCTTGGCAACCGTTTCGGCATCTGCCCCCTGCAAATTTCCAATGGCTTCTGCAACCGCAGTCTTCTCCTCCTCGGGAAGCTCCACTGCCACATCTGCCTCCGCCAGCACCGGAAGCACCAGCGTACTTTCGGAAAGCGCCTTCACCATACCGTCCACGTTCGAAATCGTACCGGTGTTCTGGTATTCATAGACATTCTCCAGAAGAGCCCCTTCATTTGTAAAATTCACCTGTGCAAAATCAATTTCCGAAAGATTCACCGGAAGCTCGCTTCCGAAAGAATCCGCCACCTCATGCAGCATCCGGTTCAGTGCCTCCTGCGCCTCAGGAGTCATATCGTTTTTAATCGCATCCAACTCCGAAAGCGTTGTGCGGAGCTCGGCGATATTCTCCTCCGTCAGTCCGGAGCTGAAATCCACCTTCGACATTTTTTCAACCGTATTGGCAATTTTCGATCCCGCCACGGCTGCATCCACCTGCGCGGAAAGATTGATATCCTTGCCGCCGCTGTCCTTCCCGGTGCTGACCAGCTTGTAAAATCCGCCTCCCAAGGGCGTATAAAACTTACTGACGGCGCTCTCTCTGTATCCGGTAAAGCTTACCTCACCCGGCAAATCCTTCATCACGGATTCCCCGTTGATTTCCACCTTCTCAAGCTTTGCCCCTTCCAAAAGCAATCCGTTGAGCGGAACACAAATCAGGAAAGCAATCGCAAAACCCGTCACAGCACCGATCAGCGCGCCCAGGAGTCTGCCGCTCTTTCTGCCGAGAAGCGGGCGCAGAACCAGCTTCAGAATACAGAAAATGATCCACGTCAGAAACTGTAAAACAAAAAACGAAAGGATAAATGCCAAAATTCCGACAAGCACGGTTGCAATGGAAAGCACCAGATCACTCATAGACGCAACCTCGCTCGGAAGCTGTGTGCTCAGATACTCCTGCACCGATTGCCCGTTGATTTCCGCAGACATCAGCGCCGTTGCAATGGAACGCTGTGCCATCAGCGCAACGACCGCCGCCACCGCAATCAAAGCCAGGCGCAGCACCGAGCGCTTCCATCCGCGTGCCAGTCCAAACAATGCTCCGACCGCCACCGTAAGAAGTGTAATACCGAGAACCCCAAGACTCAGATAATTCATAATCCGCCCTCCAAAATATGATGAAATCGGTCTGCTCATAAAAATTATAGCATAAAAAAGAAAAACCGTCAATCCTTTCCGGACGAGATTTTCAAATATTCAACCATATTTTTTCATATATTTTTAAAAAACCGGGAAAAACCGGAAGATTTTTGAAGGATTCATAAATCCGACACAAAAATATGCTATACTCGCACTATCATTCCGTTCCGGATTTTATGCGAAAGGAGCGTTCTTCAATGCATCCCTATGCCACGTTTTTCCGTATCCGTCAGTGGATTTTCAGTCGGATACTGCGCCTGTTTGAACAGAAAGAACCGCAGCTACAAAGCGGTTGCGGCGCGCTTGCGTGCCTGCCGAAACTTCTGCAAAAGGAGAAAGTCACCCATGTGCTCCTTGTCACCACGCAAGGGTTTGTGCAAAGAGGAACCGCCGGGGCGCTCTGCGAACGCATACAGAATACCGGAATCTCTGTCACCCTGTTTGCAAAGGTGCTTCCCGACCCGGACATCGCGTGCGTGGAAGCCGGTGTCCGAAGCTGCCTTGCCGGGAATTGCGATGCCATCGTCGCGTTGGGCGGAGGCTCTGCAATTGACTGCGCCAAGCTGATCGGCGCCCGCGTCGCCCGCCCCGGAAAAAGCATCCGGCAAATGCGGGGGTATCTGCACATCCGCCGGCACCTTCCGCCGCTGTATGCCATTCCCACCACGGCAGGCACCGGCTCGGAGGCAACCTCGGCGGCGGTCGTAACCGATACAATCAATGAAAAGCATGAAAAATATGCGGTCGCAGATCTCTGCCTGACCCCGCATTCCGCCATACTGGATCCGGAGCTGACCGTCGGACTTTCCCCGGAAATGACCGCCGCCACCGGAATGGATGCCCTGACGCATGCAATCGAAGCATATACCAACCGGTTTGCCTCCCGCCGCGTCAAAAAGAATGCAACCGAAGCAGTGCGCCTGATTTTTGAAAATCTTCCCCTCGCTTATCAAAACGGAAAAGACCTGACCGCACGCACCAATCTGCTCCGCGCCTCCTACCTTGCCGGTCTTGCCTTCAACAGCAATTTTGTCGGATACGTGCATGCACTGGCGCACGCCATCGGAGCCGTCTACCAAATTCCGCACGGAACCGCCAACGCCATTCTTCTTCCCGCCGTTCTGCGGGAATACGGAAAAAGCATCGAAAAGCCGCTCTCCGGGCTTGCCGATGCCGTCGGAATCAAGGGAAGCACTCCGGCGGAAAAAGCCGAAGCCATGAGGAGCGCCGTCACCGCCCTGCGCGACAGATTGCAACTCCATGCCTATGTCCGCGAGCTGAAGGAGAACGACCTCGATCTGCTTGCAAGGCGTGCCCTGCATGAGGCAAACCCGGCCTACCCCGTCCCGCAGATTTTCGGGAAGGAACAGCTGCTGCACATTCTCAACACCGTTCTGCCGCCGGAGAAAGGAGCGAACGAATGCAATACTTAGAGAGCTTTACCCTGCCGGACGAAGATGCGGAGGCAGGCTATGTTCTTTCGTACCCTGCAAAGCTGGAAATGTCCTGCTATTCGGCAACCAATACCATCTATCCCTTCCGCCTTTTCCCAGAGAAGGGGCTTCGAAGCATCGAATGCGCCCCCGTTACCCTCTTCTATGGTGGGAACGGCTCCGGAAAATCCACCCTGCTCAACATCATAGCCGCCAAGCTGGAGCTGTCCCACCGCTCCCCCGTCAACGAGACACCGCTGTTTGAAGATTACCTCCCCCTGTGCCGCTACCGTCTCTCTTACGGAAAAAAGCTCCCTGCAAAAAGCCGCATCATTACCAGCGACGACGTGTTCGACAGCCTTCTGGAACAAAGGAGCATCAATGAGCATGTAAACCGGCAACGGGAGGAGCTGTTTGCCGAATATGATTCCTACACCGACCCGAACGCTCCCTGCTTCCGGATGCACTCCCTTTCGGACTACGACGAGCTGAAAGCAAGGAATGAGGCAAGAAGCCGGAGCAAAAACCAATATACCGAAAAGCGGCTTGCAAAGAATCTCCGGCTCGCTTCCAACGGAGAAACCGCGTTCCGGTATTTCACACAGGAGATCTCTTCCGACGCGCTCTATCTGCTGGACGAGCCGGAAAACAGCCTGTCGGCGGCGTTGCAAAAGGAGCTTGCAGCCTTCCTGTCCGATTCCGCCCGTTTCTACGGATGCCAGTTTCTGATCTGCACTCACAGCCCCTTCCTGCTCTCCCTCCGGGAAGCCGTCATATACGACCTGGACGCTGCCCCGGTCGAAAGGAAGAAATGGACGGAGCTGGAAAACATCCGGACATGGTATGATCTGTTCCGGGAGCGAAAAAATGAATTCGAACCATAATCTCTACGAAACCACCCCAATCATATCAAAGACGGAAACAGTACGGCGAAAAATTCCTTTTCACGGAACAGCCCTCTTATCCCTTTCGTCTGCGACGCATAAAATCCGTTTTCAAAAAGAACGAGCGGAGCGCTTTCTCAAGCGCTCCGCTCTCCTGATTCTTCCGGAAAGATTGCATCTCCCGGAATCGATTGCAATTACTTACCAGTTGCTGTCACGGTAATTTCCGCTCCATCCGTTCTGACCGCCGCGGCCGTTGCCGGACGAGGTGCCCTGACCGTCGCCGTTCTTTCTTTCCCTGTAAGCCTTTACCGCCCGCACGATCCAGACAATTGCGAAAACCAAAAGAATCGCAAGGAAGATCAGTACAATGACATCGGATGCCATCGGTCCTTTTCCGAAGACCGATTCCGCACGATCCACCACGAGAACCACCGGAATTCCGGTCTCCTCCGTGAACCTCTTCAACGAATTTTCCGTCGCATCCGAGAAGGTCAGATCCGTATAATTGCGCAGGTGGGACTGCTCCGCCCCGCCGCGGCTTTCCTTGCAGGTAAAGGAAGAGGAAAGATTCAGAGCGTTCACCTCGTCCGTCATCCGCTCCATCACCATCGAAAGGTTCGAGCTGAGCGAATACTTGTAATTGCTTGCAACCGAGTTGTTTACGGTGCGGCCGAATACAGTGTTCTCGTTCCCGAACATTTCGTTAATTCTGTAATTGACGTGATCTCCGACCCATGCAATGCAATAATATCCGTCCGTCTCATCATTGGTCAGGAAAACGATCAGCAAATTGTCCTCATATCCCTGCGAAGAAAACTCCTCCGCATATCGGGTATTTGCATAATCCTGGAACTTGGTTTCATCATACCGCACCACACCGCCGGCGGCGACATTGGAAATGGTTGAGGAAATCATTGCAAACAACAAAGCCGCAACAATCACAAGCATCAGGAAAGGCGCCAAAAACATCCCGATCAGACCGCCGAGACACCCGCCACCATAACCGTAATATCCGCCGTAGCCGAAAAACGGGAAAAAGAACATGGATCTGCGCGGACCTCTCGGTCCTCCATGATAGCCGCCTCCGCCAAATCCTCTTCCGCCGCCTCCGCCTCCGAAGCTGCCGCCTCCAAAGCCTCCGCCGCTACCTCCGCCACCGGGTCCGGGCATATTCTGATCCTCACTTTCATTTATTTTTTTCATCGTGGTTTTCAGGAAAAACCGACTGTAATCAGTATACACTATTTCCTCAAAAAAAGCAATAGAAATCTGATTTTTTGTTCCGGATCCTGAAAACAAAGCTTCCCTCCTCCGAAAAAGGAATTCAAAACGATGGATTATGACAAAAAACGACTTCCCGGCATAGAATGAAAGTAAGCCGCCGAAGCAAGCGGCAAATCGAAACGAAACAAAGGAGTCCTTTCATGTATTCCGATCATCATACCCCAACCTCCGCCCGGCGTTCCAACACCGAATTTTTGCGGCGGATGCTCGGAGGGGAACTGACTGCGGACGGATACCCGACCGTCCGTCCCTCCGATGCTCACCCGACCGAAAGAGCGCCGGAACCAAATACCGGAATGCCCCGGATGCAAAACAGAACGGAACCCGGCGGAAGAATGTCCGAAAATCCCACCGGAAACTCCTACGGATGCAATTGCGGCAATTCCGGGGGGAATTCCGTTGGAAATAACACCGGAAACACCTCCGGCAGCGTCTGCGAAAATTCCTGCGGAAACGCCTCCGGAGGCAACCGCCCCGAAACGCCCTCCTGCAATTCCTGCGGATGCAGCTCTTCCAACAACTGCCAAAACAATGAGTGCCCCACAAGGATTCCGGCGCCCTCCCTTGCCATGACCTATTGTCCCAAGCAATGCTGGAGACGAATTCTGGATCCTGCACAGGGACTTTCCGCAGGAAGTATCTTTGAAGAACTGATCCTGCCGCTGGAGGTGCGCTCCGGAAAATCCATGAGAGAGGGGGGAAAATCCCGCTGCATCCTCTGAGCGCGGGAAAACGCCTATGACAAACCGCAGAGAAACGCGAAAATGCCAGGAACAGCTGGAGCTTTTACGGGCACTGGACTTTGCCATTCAGGAAACGGTTCTGTATCTGGATGCCTGCCCGGATCATACGGAGGCACTGCAATATTACCACGCATTGATCCGTCAAAGAGAATGTGTCCTTGCCGCTTACGAGCAGGCATGCGGCCCCATGACCATTTACGGAAACCGGAATCAGACGAGCTGGGATTGGGTAAAGACCCCTTGGCCGTGGGAACCGGATGCCAATTGACACAGCGGGAGGAAAACGAAGATGTGGACTTATGACAGAAAATTGCAATACCCCGTCAAGATCAAGACCCCAAGTGCCCGGATGGCGCAGATCATCATCAGCCAGTTGGGCGGTCCCGACGGAGAGCTTGGCGCCTCCATGCGCTACCTGAACCAGCGCTATTCCATGCCCTACGGCGAGGTCACCGGAATCCTGACCGACATCGGTAGAGAAGCCTCTGAAATGTTCCATTCAGAGGCTACGGCTTTTTTTGATGCTTTTGCAACCGT
>CAKSPO010000034.1 GCA_934481515.1 uncultured Eubacteriales bacterium | reverse complement strand
CGACGAGCTGGATTGGGCAGAGCAGTAAGCTTTCCCCTTTGCAGAACCGCCCTCGGAGCGCGAAGCGCTCCGGGGGCCTGATTTTTGTCAGGAAGCCCGCCTGCGCAGGGGAGGAAACCGGGATGCTTGTGCGAAGCCGGAAAAAGGGTTCTTCCTTGCGGTATTTTCCGGCTTCCGCCGGGACGCCCCCTTGATCATTCCGTTCCGGTTCCCGTTCAATGGCGGAATCCCCCTCCCTGCGGAATCAGAGAGAACCGGGATGCTTGTACAACACCGGGAAAAGTGTTTTTCTATCGGTTATTTCCTGCTTTTGATAAAAGTCTGTGTTTCGGCGGAAGCGTATTCCGTTCCGGAAAAACACAGACTTTTTTCTTTTTAAAAACCAGCCTTGTTTCTCTTGATAGTCGCATTTGTCGGGGGAGGTGCCTGGGGGAAAGCCGTCTTTCTGCGCGGGCGGAGATTGCATGGGGGATATTCGGTCGGAACGGTTTTTTCGGTCAGCCTTCCGCTGGGGAGTTTTTGACGGAGGTTTCGGGGGCGCTTCACATCGGTTAAGGTTTTCCTTTTTTCTGCTTTTCTGTTCTTGGGCAGCTGTTTTCCTGCAAGCCTGCCGCCGGAAGCGAAAGGAAATGTTACCGCGCCGGGACGGGAAGGGAGATCAGCATATTTTCCAGAAAGATTCCGTAACCGACCGCGGGATTGTTGATCAGAACGTGCGTTACTGCGCCGACCAGCTTTCCGTCCTGCAAAATGGGACTGCCGGACATACCCTGCACGATTCCGCCGGTGATGGCAAGAAGGTCGGGGTCGGTGACGGTGACGGTAAAGCATTTGGAGCCTTTGGCGTCGTGATTGATATTGGAAATCCGGATGTCGTATTTTCTGATCCGGTTATTGTCCAGTGTGCAGAGAAGCTGCGCTTCGCCTTCCCGCACCTCGTCCCGCAGACCGACGGGCATGGCTTCCTCACAACTCTCCGGAACTTCCGAGAACATTCCCCAGACGCCGCAGGCAGAGTTGCCGAGCAGAGCGCCGACCTTTCCCGCGTTGAAATATCCCTTCAGTTCCCCGGGAGCGCCGGCAGCTCCGCGAACCACGGAGGAAATGGTCACATCCGAAACGCTTCCGCGCTTCATTGCCACCAGCTGACCGGTATCGCTGTCGCAGATTCCATGTCCGAGACCTGCAAACGCACCGCTGTCCGGAAGAATAAATGTGACCGTCCCGATGCCGGCTCCGCTGTCCCGCACCCAGATGCCGGTCTTGTAACGTGCTTCCGAGGGGCAATAGGCGGGGGTAAGACGAACCTCAAAGGTTCCGGTTCCGCGACGGCAGGTCAGCAGAAACTCCTTGCCACCGGAGCGCTCGATCCGGTCGGTCAGGTCCTGCGCTCCCGTGACGGGAGTGCCGTCCATTTTCAGAATGACATCTTTTACGCGCAGTCCCGCGGTCGCGGCGGGATTGGTTTTGCCATGGGAGCTTTCGACATCGCAAAAGCCGACCACGGTAACCCCTTCCGTATAAAACTTTACGCCGAACGGCATGCCGCCGGGAATCAGCTGCAAGCCTTCCAGATCCTCCGGAGCGAGCACCGGGAGATCGGTTGTCTGCCACGGAGCATAGGAGGGAGCGGAGGTGCGGGATTGAGGGAAGAGGCGGGTGTTCATGGTATACAAGCTCTCCTTTGGAGGTGCATCTTCCGCAAAACACGGCACCGCGCCCAGAAGGACGCAAAGGAGCGTGCAAAGGAAGCCGCACAGGAGCTTCCGGTTTCGTTTTTTCATGATTTCAGTACCTTTCTATCGGTTCCGGACGGGAGAGAATCCGGTTTTATCGGGGTGACAGGAAAACGGATCGGGATGAACCGCCAAACGGACAGCGGAGCCGAAGGAAGGTGAAATCGTTGGCGCCGCCGGATCTGTCATTACTCATTTTGCGTCACAGGAGAACGTTTCATAAGTAACAATGATAACCATGAGAGGCGTTTTTGCGGAATAATTAGTTTACAAATAAATTAGTTTGCGTTCATAAAAAAGAAATCCTTTTGAAATCCAGGTGTGATAAAATAACGGATGTAAAAAAAGAGACCGGGACAGTGCGGTGTAGCCGGATGGAATCTTTGCGGAAAATGTCACCGGGACAGCCGAGTGTCGTCCGAGGATGCAATTGCTTGAAGCAGAGCAAGCTGCCTGTAAAACTATTTTGAACGGAGCACGGACGAGGAAGATCCCGGCGGCGGGGCGCGTCGGCGAAGGAATGTTCGGAGCGGAAAATACGCCGATGGAGAAACGTTTTGAAGGGGTGTGTTGGATGGGAAGATTTCAGCGGCGGGGCGCGTCGGCAGAAGAAGGAGCCGATGAAGGAAGGCGTCGGCGCGGAAACACTCTGACGGCTTTGGTGCTGCTTTTCCGCGGGAAGCGTACATGTTAGAAACGATACGGAAGATCAGGCGTGCGGCGGCAACGGAAGAGGCGTTTTTGCATGCGCTTCCGGATTTCTCCAAGCCGAAGCAGAGGACGGTTTTTATCTGCTTTTTTTCGGTTACAGAGATTTTTCGACAAAAACAGATTTTCAGAGAAGCCGCCTTTCGGAAGAAGTCTTTTTTTCTGAACGCTGTTTCTCTCAGAGAATGCAATTTTGCAAACAATTTTTTAAGTCTGAAGAGGAGGATGGCAGAATGAAGGAATTGCCATTTACAAAGACCCCGGAGACGGAGCGTCCGCCGAAAACGCCGCCGATGCTGGTCAATGAGATTGCGCGGCTGTTTGGTGGAAAAATGCGGGAGTATGAGCTGAACGGCGTAATGTCGCAGGAAAGCGCACGCCTGTTGATGCGGGCGCTTGCGTGCTCGGATGGCGTCAGTCAGCTCCGCCTGACCGAAATGACGCATCTGAAGGCACCGACGGTCAGCGTCACACTCAAAAAAATGGAAGACGAAGGTCTTGTCCGGCGGGAATCGGATCCGGAGGATCTGCGTGTGATCCGCGTCTTTCTGACCGAACGCGGTGCGGCACACAATCGCAGGATCTTCGGGCGGCTGCAATCGTTGGACGCGATTCTGATGCAGGGTTTTTCCGAAGAAGAAACCGCTGTTTTGCGGGAATTGCTGGAGCGGATGCGCAATAATATTCTTTCCTCCGAAAAAAAGCCCCATGCAGAGACAAAAAAACTCACCGATGGTAATTCCTGACAAAAAAATGACGATGGGAAATCCGGACAAAAATCAAAAAGAAGAAAGGGAACCGGCTTTGAAAAAACTGACATCTTACATCAAACCGTATTTGTTTCTCGCGGCGGTGTCTCCGTTGATGATGATCGGCGAAGTGCTGGCGGATCTGTGTCTGCCGTTTCTGATGTCCTATCTTGTGGATTACGGCATTCTGGAAAACGGTCTTACGGCAATCCGGGAGGACGGCGGTTTTGCGCTCTGGCTGATGACGCACCTGCACGGGGAGGATTTTTCACAGTTCTCCGTTGTTTTGACCTTTGGCGTTCTGATGCTGCTGATTACGCTGGTCGGCGGATTTTTCGGCACCTTCTGCGCATACACCTCGGCACGCGCCGCGCAGGGGTTCGGTCACGATCTGCGGCGGGATGCTTATCGGGCGGTCATGTCGCTGTCGATTGAGCAGACCGACCGCTTCACCACGGGGTCATTGGTTACAAGAATGACCAACGATGTCTCCATGGTGGTGGAATTTGTGGAGATGGTGACACGGCACTTTGTCCGCGCTCCGATGTTTTTCATCGGCGGAACGGTCATGCTTCTGCTTCTGAATGTGAATTTTGGACTGATTCTGCTCTGCGCGCTTCCGGTTCTTGCGGTAACGCTTGCCGTGGTTCTCTCCCGCGCGATTCCGATGTTTTCCGTGGTGCAGAAAAAGCTGGATCGCGTGAACGCTGTGGTGCAGGAGAATGTCAGCGGTGCCAGAGTGGTCAAGGCGTATGTCTGCGAGGAGGGGGAGAACCGGCGGTTCGGCGTTGCGAATGACGAGCTTTGCTCCGTCAATTACCGGGTGCTCAAATTGATGGCAATTATTACGCCGGTGCTGAGCATCATTCAGAACGGCGCGGTCATCGCACTGATTGCCATTGGAGCCGTGGATCTTTCCGCCGGAATCGGAGGGATGAGCACGGGTACCGTGATGGCGGGCATTACCTATGTGACGCAGGTGGTCAATTCCATTATGATGTCCACGATGATGTTCCAGTCCGTTTCCCGCGCGATGGCATCCGGCAAACGGGTGAAGGAGGTACTCAATACTTCTCCGGTTGTGCGCGGTGGGACGGTTCGGGACGGTGCAGAGACCGATGTGGTCGTTTCCATGAAGCATGTCGGCTTCCGGTATCCCGGAACGGTTGGAGAACCGGTTTTGCGGGACGTGAATCTGGAAGTCCGCCGCGGGGAAACGCTTGCCGTGATCGGAGCGACCGGATGCGGAAAAAGCTCTTTGGTCCGGCTGATTCCGCGTTTCTACGATGCTACGGAGGGCGAGGTTTTCATTGACGGCGTTCCCATCCGGGAATACGACCTTTCCGCGCTCCGGAAAAAAATCGGTTATGTTCTGCAAAAGAGCGAATTGTTTTCCGATACCGTGGCAAACAACATCCGTTGGGGAGACCCCGACGCGACCGAGGCAGAGGTGGAGGAAGCCGCAAGGATTGCGCAGGCAGACGATTTTGTCCGCTCCTTCAAGGACGGCTATGATACCTACATTGCGGAAAAGGGCGCGTCTCTTTCCGGCGGACAGAAACAGCGGATTTCCATTGCCCGTGCGCTGACCCGCAAGCCGGAGCTTTTGATTTTTGACGATTCCACCTCCGCGCTGGATCTTTCGACCGAGGCAAAGCTGCAAAAGGCTCTGCGGGAGCATTTGCAGGGAACGACCGTCATTCTGATTGCCCAGCGGATTGCCAGCGTGAAAAATGCGGATCGGATTGCTGTTCTGGAAAACGGAACCATCACGCATTGCGCTCCGCACGAGGAGCTGATGCGCATCAGCGCAACCTACCGCGACATTTATGATTCCCAGATGCGGCAGAGCGGACGGGAGGAGGGAGAAGCATGAACCGGGAAAGAGAACAAACACCTCCGAAAAACGACGGGAATGCGCCGGTGGTAAGAATCGGTCCCGGCGGTCGCCCCGGCGGGCACGGACCGGGAGGACCGATGGCGGCACGCATGAATGCGGAGAAACCGAAGAACGTGAAAAAAACGCTTGGCAGGCTGCTCCGGTATATCGGGCACAGCCGGGTGGTTCTGGTTACCCTGCTGGCGATCATGTTGGCGGTGACGGCGGCAGAGCTTCTGGGTCCCTTTTTCCAGGCAAAAGCCATCGACACCATCCGTGTGGAAAACGGAAGCTTTCAGATTGATCTTGTGACATTGCGCGGGTATCTGGTTGCGATGGGATGTATTTTCGCATGCAGTGCGGTACTGTCCTTCTTTCAGGGGCTCCTTTCCGCAAGGCTGTCCCAGCAGACGGTGCGCGTCATGAGAAGCGACCTGTTCCGCAAAATTTCCGGGCTTCCCATCGGATACACGGACAGCCATCGGCACGGGGACATCATGTCCCGCATGACCAACGATGTGGAGAACGTTTCCAATGCGGTTTCGCAGTCTATCACCACGCTCTTTTCCTGCGTGCTGACCCTCTGCGGGGCGCTTGTCATGATGTTTTACTACAGCTGGCAGATGACGTTGATTGCGCTGGTTTCCATTCCGCTTTCCATTGCGGTTTCCTCTCTGCTCGGAAAGCTGATGCGGCGGTATTTCGTGCGTCAGCAGGTACTGCTCGGGCAGCTCAACGCGCAGGTGGAGGAGAGCGTTACTTCTTATCAGACCGTGGTCGCCTTCGGGAAGGAAGCGGATGCCGTGGAAAAATTCAGCGGGATTTCCGCCGAATTGCGCGGATGTTCGGTCAGGGCGAAGGTCTGGGGCTCCATCATGGGACCGGTGATGAACTTTATCGGAAACCTGCAATACGTCATGATTGCCGCCAGCGGTGGCTGGATTGCCATTCACGGCGGCGGGGTCACGGTCGGAAGCATTCAGGCAATGTTGCAGTATTCCAAGAAGTTTACCCACCCCATCAATCAGATTGCCAATCAGTATTCCAGTATTCTGACGGCGCTTGCCGGCGCGGAACGCATTTTCGAGATGCTGGACGCTCCCGATGAGATTGACAACGGAACCGAAAAAACCGACCTTTCCGCCATCCGCGGTGAGATTGGATTCCGGGACATCCGGTTTGGTTATGTTCCCGGGGAGCCGGTGCTGAAGGGATTGAACCTGCATGTGGAGCCGGGGCAGAAGATTGCCATTGTCGGCGCCACCGGCTCCGGGAAGACCACGATTGTCAACCTTCTGACGCGGTTTTATGAACTGGACGGCGGGGAGATCACCATTGACGGCAGGAATATTACCGAGATTCCGAAGCGGGATCTGCGGCACGCCATTGCCATCGTCCTGCAGGACACGGTGCTCTTTTCGGATACCATCCGCAACAACATCAAATACGGTCACCCGGAGGCGAGTGACGAAAAAATGCGGAGTGCGGCGCATACGGCGCGGGCGGACGGGTTCATTGACCGCCTGCCGGACGGATATGACACTGTACTGGCGGAATCCGGTTCCAACCTTTCGCAAGGTCAGCGTCAGCTGTTGGCGATTGCCCGTGCCGTTCTTGCGGACCCGAAAATTCTGATTCTGGATGAAGCAACTTCCAATGTGGACACCCGGACGGAAATGCACATTCAGCAGGCGATGGTGGCGCTGATGAAGAACCGGACTTCCCTGATTATTGCGCACCGGCTTTCCACCATCCGCGACGCGGATCGGATCGTGGTCATCCGGGACGGCGTTGTTGCCGAGTCGGGGAACCACGAGGAGCTGCTGCGTGCCGGCGGCGAATATGCAAAGCTGTACAGCAATCAGTTTGCTGGTCTGGAGACGTGAGGATGCTTCAAAATTCTATAAAAATGCTCCGGAAATCCATGGATTTCCGGAGCGTTCTGTGTTATAATACCAATTGATAAACAGCGAAAAACAAAGCAGAGGAGGAACGCCCATGGAACCGTTTTCCCCGTTTCCGAGCAAACGTCAGATCGAATGGTATCACCGGGAAAAGACCGCATTTTTTCATTTCGGAATCAACACCTTCACCGGGAACGAATGGGGGGAGGGGACGGATTCTCCGGAGTTGTTCTGCCCGGATCGGCTGGACTGCCGCCAATGGATCCGAACCATTCGCGCGGCGGGTTTCCGTGCGGCGATCCTGACGGCAAAGCACCATGACGGCTTTTGCCTCTGGCCCAGCGCTTACACCGATTATTCCGTAAAAAACAGCCCGTACCGGGACGGAAAGGGCGATATTGTAAAGGAATTTACCGATGCCTGCCGGGAATACGGAATCAAAGCGGGGATTTATCTTTCTCCGTGGGACCGGCACGAGAAGAGCTACGGAAGCGCGCGGTACGACGATTACTATGCCGGTCAGTTGGAAGAGCTGATGACCGGTTACGGAAAGATTTATGAGTGCTGGTGGGACGGTGCGGGAAGCACGGAGGCAAAATACGACTGGGCAAGATGGGCTTATATCGTCCGGAACCTGCAACCGGACTGTGTCATTTTCGGTTCTCTTGGGGCAACGGATTTTGTGGAGACCCGATGGATCGGAAATGAGCACGGCGCGGCGGCAGGGGACTGCTTTGCCGCCATCGACCCAAAGGCGCTGCGGGAGGAAAACACTGGGGAACTGAATACCGGGCGACCGGACGGGGCGCGCTTTCTTCCCGCCGAGGCGGATATGTCCATTCGACCGGGTTGGTTCTGGCATGAGGAACAGAATGCGCAGGTCAAAACGCCCGGAGAGCTGTTCCGGTACTGGTTTACCTCGGTCGGCTCCAATGCCGGGATGCTTCTGAACCTTCCCCCAAACCGTCATGGGCTTCTGGAGCGGCAGGATATTGTCAGCCTTCTGGAGAGCGAACGGTTGGAACGGGCGACCTTTTCCTACAGCTTTGCCGCCGGGGCGGAGGTCAGTGCCGACACGGGAGAGGGCGCCGACCGGATTCTTTCGGACGACGAAACCTTTTTTGCGGCGGCAGAAACCGAGGCGGTGCTTTCCCTGAAGCTGTTGCGGGAGGAATGGTTTGACTGTCTCCTGCTTTCCGAAAAGATCGAATACGGACAGCGGATCACCGATTTCTCCGTGGAAGCATTTTGCGGAGGGAAATGGGTTTCCGTCCTGGAAGGGAAGAGCGTCGGGTATAAACGGGCGGCGTATTTTGACAGGGTTTCTACGGATCTTCTGCGGATCCGGCTTCGCGGCTCCGCCGCTCCGGTCCTCCGGTTTTTCGGTATCTACCGGTTGCCTGCGGGGTGCTTCCGGACAGAAAGCGCGGTGCGGGAAAATGTCAATCTGGTTCGGCAGATGACGGCGAAGGACACAGAGATTGATCTGATGCTCGGCGGAACGTTCCCGTTCAATACGGTGCGGTTCGGCGGGGAGGGGGTTCGGTCTTACGAGATTCGGCTTTTCAACGGAACGAGGTACGAGACGGTGTTTTCCGGGTCTGCTCCTGAGCGGGAGCAGACGGTCTTTCTCGGACGGCGGGACGGGGTTTACCGGCTCCGGATTACGGCAACGGAAGGAGCTTTCGAACAGCCGTGGGGGGAGGTTTTGTATCGCTCCGCCCCTGACGAAGGGGATGTATAAGGAAAGCGCGGATTCTGCGGAACGGATTTGTTTGTGAGGCGTTTCCTTTGACGGGTACCGCGCAATTCCGGTCGGACCGAAGAAAAAAGCCCGGCGGCTCCGATAGCGGAAATCATCGACGGGTGGCAATAAAACAGAAACGGGTTATACATATTAAACCATAAAGGAGAACCAAAAATGCTGTTTGAGAACATGGATCGGATCGTGTTTGCGGGAGATTCCGTTACGGACATGGGAAGTGCGCAGCCGGTAGGAGAAGGGCTGTTCGACAACGTCGGCAGGAGCTACGTCCGCGTCATCGAAAACCTGCTCTACACCTGCTATCCGGAGCGGAACATCCGGGTCACCAATTCCGGCATCAGCGGAAACACCAGCCGCGATCTTCTGGCGCGCTTTGACCGGGACGTGGTAAGCCTGAAACCGGATTGGGTTTCCATCTGCATCGGAATCAACGATGTCTGGCGGCAGTTTGACTGCCCCTCGATGCCGGATGTTGCGGTTCCTCCGGAGGAATATGGGAAAAATGTCGAGCAGATGATTCTTGCCGTGAAGGGAAAGGTCAAGGGAATTTTTCTCCTGACCCCGTATGTAATGGAGCCGTGCCGGGAGGATCGTCTGCGCGCAAGAATGGACGAGTACGGAAGCATCTGCCGTCAGCTTGCCGAAAAGCACGGGTGCGAATTTGTGGATTTTCAGAAGCTGTATGACGGTTTCTTCCGCTATCAGCATTCGGCACTGATCGCATGGGACCGGGTACATCCGAACCAGATCGGAGCCACCCTGATGGCAAGGGAATTTTTGCGGCATTGCGGATTTGATTACGAGCATCAGCCGGAATGAGCGGACGGAGGCTTTTGCAAAACTTGTCGCAAAAGATTTTGCAAAAACGCTTGCATTTGGGGAAAAAGTGTGATATACTATACGGGTCAGTGGGAAATATCCCGCTGGATCTACCCGTAGCCCAGCTGGATAGAGCGACAGACTCCGACTCTGTAGGCCGCAGGTTCGAATCCTGTCGGGTAGGCCAAAAAAGGGAAGGCACTTCAAAAGTGCCTTCCCTTTTTTGACCTACCCGTGGTCTCTCTGCCGCGGGCGGGCAGTGCCCGCTTCCAAAAAGTCGGGGGACGACAACAGACGTTGGAGCCATATCCCCCGATGGGGATATTTGAAAAGATTCTGTTGGCGGCAGAACAAACAAGTTTTTGCTGTGCCGCCGCGATGCGGGTCGCGCTCGTCTCCTGCGGGGCGTCACGGCGCTTCCGCGATCCGGATAAATCCGCAAGACAAATGACCGGGCAAACAAACAGCTCGAACCGTCCAAAACAGGCGATTCGAGCTGTTTGTTATCGGTTCACCGGCTTTTTGCTCGCCGGATCGGCGGTTTCCGCTTTTGCAAATGATAAAAGAGGTAAAAATACCGGTTCTGTTTTCATGGAACAGGTCATTCCGATTTTACGAGTGCGATTTGTCGTTTCGGAGCAATTTTATATTTTTTCTGATAGAGTCTGGAAAAATACTCTCTGTTACAGTAACCGGACAGGTATGCGATGTCGGTGACATTGGTATAGCCGGACAGAATCAGTGATTGCGCATAGTTCAGTCGGAGCATATTGAGATAATCGCAAAAAGAAATCCCGATTTTTTTCTTAAAAACCGTTGATATATAACCGGTATTGTAGTGGTATTTTTGAGAAAGCATCTTCAGGGAGAGGGCTTCGTCTCTGAAGTTTTGGTCGATATACTTTTTGATTTCAAAAACGAAGTGATGCTCGTCGCGGTTGTTTTGCACCTGCGCATTCAGGATTGCGGAAAAAGCAAGCAGAACAACGCCTTCTCCGCTATAGGAAACGGATGCATTGCTGACAGAAATGGCGCATTCAAAGATTTGCCTGAAATTCGGAAGATGAAAACAGTTGAATTCGGTTTCCGCAATGAAACAGTTACTCATCAGTTTCAACGCCCGTCTGCCGATAAAGCTGATATAATATTCTTTCGGAGTATCGGAAATATATCTGTATTCTTTTGCCGGAAAGGTAAAGAACAGAGAGTTTTTTTCGACCTCATAGACCGCTCCGCAATATTGGATTTTCTCCTTTGCGAGGGTAAAATGAATTTTATAGGTGCTGTCTGAAATTTTATTGCAGAGAATTTCTTTATTGCTTTCAAAAACAAAATTGATAATATTCAATTCTGTGTCGGAATCCTGCAGCGGGGAAAATTTACATATGTTTTTTGTGAATTTTTTCATAACTGAATTATAGATGATGGATCGGCAAAAGTCAATAGATATTCAAAAATAGTTCTCGTTTTTGTGAAAATATTTCTTTAGCTTTTCATGATTTGTTTGCTATAATATAGGAGACGGAGGTGGACGAATATGGAACAATTGATTATGCGATGGCAAAACGATGGTAAAGAGGCAATCTATCCGGCGTTTCCGGATCGAATCTCTGTCAGGAACTGGACCGAGATGGAGCACCCGCTTGACACATGGCTGGATATCGTTCAATACGGTTTAACTGATACGAGGCGCGACGAAGAATATTACAAACAATGCAATGATTGTTATGCGTATTACAAACCGGAAGATTGCTACTTCTTTTTGTTGGACGGATGTCCTGTCGGCACCATCACGGTGATTTGTAATCCCGAAACCTGCGACGGTTATGTTCATATGGTTGCGGTGACTCCGCAGGCAAGAGGAATGGGGATCGGGAATCTGATGTCGATGTTTGCTGTGTATCTGTTAAAGACAAACAACATGAAAACGGCGCATCTGACGACGGATGATTGGCGCATTCCCGCAATAAAAACCTATTTTCACAGCGGCTTTTTTGCAGATGAGAGTACAGCGGATTTTTCGGAAAGATGGAGAAAAATCCGGGAAATTATGAAGGCAAATCAGATGATGTAGTCCGATTTCAAAATTTATTATTTATATTCAGGAGGTTGGAATGAAGGAAATAAGGATCGGTGTGGTTGGCGGATTCCGCGGGACGAGTATGGTTCATGCACTGAAAGAAATTGATTTTGCGAGAATTGTTGCAATTTGTGATTTTAACGAAGCGGTTTTGAAAGAACAAAAAAAGTACAACGAAGGCTTGGACATAAAATATTTCAAAGATTTTGAGGATCTGTTAAAATATGATGTCGATGCCGTCGTGCTGGCGAATTATGCAACCGAGCACGCGCCGTTTGCAATCAAAGCGCTGAAAGCAGGGAAGCATGTTTTCAGCGAGGTTTTGCCTTGCCAGACGCTGAAGGAGGCAGTGGAATTGGTGGAAGCTGTTGAAGAAACCGGTCTGGTTTACGATTACGGCGAGAACTATTGCTATATGCCGGCTCCGATGGAAATGAAAAAGCTGTATGAGCAAGGCGTCTTAGGTGAGATTGAATACGGAGAGGGCGAATATATACATAACTGCGAATCCATATGGCACGATATTACTTACGGAGACAAGAACCATTGGCGGAATCTCATGTACGCAAATTTCTATTGCACACATTCCATTGGTCCTCTGATTCATATAACCAAGCAAAGACCGGTATCCGTGGTTGGTTTTGAAGGAACGAAGAACGAAAGAAACTTAAGAGTCGGAGCAATGGGGGGGCAGTTCGGGATCGAAATGATTACCCTTGAAAACGGAGGAATTCTCAGAAGTACGCATGGATTTTTGTACAGAGACTCCATCTGGTATTCTATTTACGGAAGTAAGGGTGGTGCGGAATCTTCCAGAGAAGCGACGGGAACCGGCGTAGAGAAAATCTATGTAAATGTCGATCAGTACTCCGGCGAATACGCCGCTCAAAATATACGGAGTTATTTGCCGGAAACGCCGGAAATCGCAAAGAAGTTCGGTCACGGCGGCTCGGATTTTTTCACGGTGCTTCACTTTCTCAAAAAAATCCGTGGTGATAAGGATGCGGATATTATTGATGTTTACGAGGCGTTGGATATGTTCCTGCCGGGGCTTATGGCGTATCGGTCGGTGCTGAGCGGCGGAATGCCGATGCCAGTACCGGATATGAGAAAGAAAGAAGAAAGAGATCAGTACAGAAACGATACCGCATGTGTTGATGAAAAGGTAGCGGGGAAGATGCTGTTACCGACATTTTCGAAAGGAACGCCCCAAATAGACGATCGGGTCTACGATGCGGTAAGGCGAAAATACTTAAAGACCGTGGAGGAAGGCGACGAGTATATGACCGCCGTTTACGGTAAAGGACGCGGGAATGGGAGCAATCAGAAAAATTGAGGGTCAGGCGCGGGAAGTTCAGCCTTTCATTTTTTGCTATGACACCGGAAACTCCTGAAAGGTCAGGAAAAGACTGCGGACGGGCGGATAAAAAATGACGAATGTTCCTTTGCGTTGCTTGCAGCAACGGCTGTTTTGGCGTATCATGATTGTATCAAAACAAAGGAGGCGCAGGTTATGCTGAACGAAAACATCCGGAATCTGCGAAAAGCAAAAGGGCTTTCGCAGGAAGCGCTGGCGATAAAGCTGCATGTCGTAAGACAAACGGTATCGAAATGGGAAAAGGGGTTGTCGGTTCCCGACGCGGGTATGATCGTCTCGCTTGCGGAGGAACTGGATACCTCCGCAAGTGTCCTGCTTGGAGAAACCGTCCGGGAAGAATGCCCGGACGGGGAGAGTGTGAAACAGGTTTCCGAAGAGCTGGAAGAAATTCGTTTTCAGCGTTTCAGGAGAAGCAAGGTGCAGATCCGGGTCATCCGATGTCTGCTGATTACATTGTGTGCAATGACTGTGAGTGTTTTGGTTGCTTTCGCAATGATGAACAGTGTATATCTGACGTGGGATTTTCATGATCCGGAGCTTGCCGTTGCCGGCACTTTGTTACACGGTTTTGAATTTCTCTTTGTAAGAGCGGCGCCGTTTCTCTTGGTTGGCTCCGCAATCGGAATTGCACTCACATGCAGAAAGCAGTCGCCGGAAGCAATTGCTTCCGGCTTTAAAGCTACGCGGCGATAAAACGCACCTGCCGGACGGCAAATACGGAGCTCCGTTTGTAACACCGCGCAATTCCGATGGTGCAATTGCGCAGTCAGTTTTTTGTCAGGCGATAAAACCCCCGCAGGCTGTAGCCCGGCTACAGCCTGCGGTTTTTGGTGAAGTATGGTGGGGAAGCGTGCAAGCAGATGTGTTTTTTCCGAATTGTGCGGTGTAAACCGATTTTTGCGAATGTTTCAAAAAAGGTTGACGGAGCTTTTCCTCTTATGGTAAAATAAGAGAGAAATCATTCCGCACTGCGATATTTTCCGCACACTGTGCTGTTTCCTGCACCGCGACGTTTTATGCGGGGGAAGAAACCGGGAAAAGGCATCGGAGGGCGGATAAAAAACGAAAAGGGGGATTTGAGAATTCGATGAAAAATGATCTGTTTACGGTACGGTTTGATCCGAAAACCGGCGGAATTGCCGAGCTGCGGCTGAATGCGGATCCGGATGGAATGAACTGGGTCAAGCCTCCGCTCTCGTTCGGCGTTCCGAGCTTTGTTCACAATGTGAGGTTTTACGGCGCGGACAAGGACTTTCTTCCGGTTGCATTTGAGGAGACCGAAGCCGGTGCGGTGGCGGAGTTCCGGACGGAGCAATTGCAGACCAGACCCTCCGGCGCGGCGGGATCGGTGCCTGATTTGCTTGCCAGAACGGAATATGCGTTTGATCCGGACGGAAATCTGACCGTGACCACAACCATTCAGAATGTGTCGCGCTGGCAAAAGTTTTTTCCGGAGGGCGATCTTGGGGTGCGCTTCAATTTTTACGACGATTACTATGATGCAGCCACCTGCATGACCTCGCGCTGTTCGACGCATCTGTGGTGCGGAAAGGACTCCACGTGGGTCTGCGCTCTGAAGATGGGGGAGAGCGAGCAGAATCTCGGTCTGGCGTTTACGCGCGGCGGCGCCGTTTCCTATTCGCAAAGCGGCTGCAAATCCAATGACCGCGGTATTTTTACAGTGAATCTTGACCTGAAGATGCTCCGTCCGGGAGAGTCGTATGTATTTTCCTA
Organism: uncultured Eubacteriales bacterium; assembly: GCA_934481515.1. Classification (GTDB taxonomy): domain Bacteria; phylum Bacillota; class Clostridia; order Oscillospirales; family CAG-272; genus UMGS1865. The sequence goes on along the minus strand of CAKSPO010000034.1, from coordinate 6,260 downwards.
TGTGATTTTCCCGCATACCGGGAAGGCGGATTTTTTGCAGAGGCTTGCCGGAATTCCGCACTGTGCCGCGGTTACGGCGGACAATTTTACCTGTTTTCCGGGGGAGGAGTTCCGGTTGACGGTGAAAACCGCAGGAACGGAGAAGATCACTGCCATGTCGGATCTTCCGTTGCTTTCGCAGGAGCAGTGCAGAGGGGAAGCGGAGTTTTGCTTTGCGGCGGAAACACCAGGAGAACATAAGATCACCTTCCGCTATGGGGCGGAAGGAAGATCGGAAACCTTTGCAAAGGTGTATGTTGCAAGGGAGCTTGAGACGATTCTTGCGCGGCGGTTGGACTTTATTGTTGAAAAACAGCAGTATCGCGAGGAAGGAAACGCCTTGGACGGCGCCTTCCTTTGCTATGACAGCGAAAGCATGCAGCTGTATTACGATGAACAGTTCAACGATCACAACGCACAGCGGGAGCGGCTGGGAATGATGATTCTGCTGGCGCGGCATTTGCGGGAGCATCCGGACGAGGCACGTCGCGCGGCACTGGAGCGGGCGCTTGCTTTTGTATATCGGGAGGTTCTTGACGCACAAACCGGTGAGGTGTTCAATTTTGCACAGCGGTATACCACATGGCTCCGGCTGTACAATTATCCGTGGGTGGCATTGCTTCTGACAGAGGCATATGGTGCCCTCGGCGGGAAAGAAAAGCTTCGGGATGCCTGCCGGATTATGGATGCCTATTATGAACGCGGCGGGAAGGATTTTTACCCGAACGGGATTTCCGTATATGAGCTGATTGATGCCTTCCGGAATGCCGGAATGAAGGATGAGAGCGAGCGGTTGCAGGCGCGGTTTCTGGAGCATGTGGAACGGATTATCGCGCGCGGAACCAACTATCCGAAGCACGAGGTCAACTATGAGCAGACGATTGTCACGCCTGCCGTGTCCTTTATTCTCGACGCATATGCGCTGACGCGGGAGGAACGGTATTTGCGGGCGGTTCTGCCGCACCTTGCTGTGCTGGAGCGGTTTGACGGATTGCAGCCGCATTATATGCTGAACAACATCGCCATCCGGTATTGGGATGATTATTGGTTCGGAAAGCTTCATCTGCGCGGAGATACGCTCCCGCATTATTGGAGTGCGCTCAGTTCTATCGATTACATCCGGTATGCCAAGGCAACGGGAGATGCGGAGCGGTGGAAGCGCGGCATCTGCGGGCTTCGGAACTGCCTGTGCCTGTTTTTGCCGGACGGATCGGCAAGCTGTGCGCGGGTCTATCCGTTTGAGGTGAACGGCGTGCGCGGTGAGCGCTTTGATCCTTTGTGCAACGATCAGGATTTCGCGCTGTATTTTGCGGAGAAATATCTGCCGCAGGATTCTGCCGGCGAACCCTGTTGAAGAAAACCGCCCGCCGGAAATGTTTTGCGTGTGGAACCGGCTCGCACGATGGTGAATGCTTCTGCAGGGCGCATGAGCGTTGTGGCATCCGGGCACTGCTCGGAGTCGATTGATGAGCAGGCGGAGGAAGTCAATGCCATGGCGGAAACGGGCGTGGAAGCCATGGTTCTGGTCTCCAACCGGTTGGATCTGCACAATGACGGAGATGACGTATGGATCCGGAACGCAGAGCGCCTGCTGGAAAAATCCTTCCGGACATCCCGCTCGGAATTTGCGAATGTCCGCTTCCTTACAAGCGCCTTCTGAGCGAAAAACTCCTCCGCTGGTGCACGTCCGTCGGGAGATTCCGGTTTATCAAGGACACCTGCTGTGATTATGAGACCATCAAAGCACGCCTTGGGCTTCTGGAAGGCTCCGGAATTGAGTTTTATAACGCGAACGCGCAGACGCTGCTTCCCACCATGCAGTGTGGCGCCGCCGGGTATTCCGGCGTGATGGCAAACTTCCATCCGGAGCTGTACGTCTGGCTTTGCGAGAACTACGAAAAGGAGCCGGAAAAGGCAAAGCTGGTGGCTTCCTTTCTGGAGCTGTATGCGTTTACGGAGTGCATGAACTATCCTGTGGCGGCAAAGTACCACATGAATCTGGAGGGGGTTCCGATGGGGCTTTTCACCCGCTCCAAGGATTCGAAGAATTTTACGCCCTATCAGAAAATGGCGGTAGAGCGCGGATTGGTGCCGGAGAATTACTTCCGCGAAAAATGATCGGGAAATAAGCGGGAATCCGCAGAGAGGCACACCGGAAAGCATGGAAGCTGTGCGACGAAAAAAACGGAGGCCCCTATTGACAAGCGCTTTTTTTTGTGGTACAATAAATTCGAATCAAGGCAGACGTTGATGGTGTGTCAAGTAGTTTTTCCGGCAATGCGTCAGAGAGCGGAGGTCATGGGCTGAGAGCCGCCGCGGCAACCGGGAATGCGAATTTCAGCACCGGAGAATTCCGCGCAAACCGGTAATTCCGGGCGAAGCGGAGCGCAACCGCGCGCGCCGAAGCGGCAGGAGTGCGGGGAGCTTTCCCCGAATTTGGGTGGTACCGCGGGTCAATCCCGTCCCTTTTTGGGGCGGGATTTCTTTTTTACAGGTCACCCTGCGTGTACAACCCATCAACGAAACAACAAATTTATGAAACAATATTTGATCGCAGGATCAAAGAAAGAGGTTGATTCATGAAAGAAAAGCTGAAAAAGCTGCTTGCCGACGAGGAAGCGGCAATCCGGGAAACAAAGACCGAGCTGGAGTTGCAGGAACTGAAGGCTTCCGTCCTCGGAAAGCAGGGGGCGCTGACCGGATTTCTCAAGGAAATCCCGAAGCTTGCCGCAGAGCGGCGACCGGAAATGGGACGTGTGGTCAACGAGGTCAAGGCAAGACTGACCGAGTTGATCGAGGCTCGGAGAGAGGAGCTGAAGCTCAAGGCATCGGAAATCTCTCCGGATTTTGACTATACCCTGCCGGGGACGCTTCCTCCGATGGGGGGGCTGCATCCGATCACGCAGATGCGCTACGATCTGGATGATGCCTTCCGCTCCATGGGCTTTGAGATTTTCCAGGAGGACGACATCACCAGTGAACTGTACGCCTTCGACAAGCTGAATTTCCCGCCCAACCATCCGGCGCGGGAGAGCATGGATACCTACTGGCTGGAGGGGCACGACAGCGGGGACGCGGCGCAGAAGCTGTGCCTGCGGCCGCACCTGACCGGAGGAAGCGTCCGGTATATGCAGACGCACAAGCCTCCCTACCGGTTTGTTTATCCGGGCAGAGTTTACCGGAACGAAACCACCGATGCCCGCCACGAACGCGCATTTTTCCAGTACGAGGCGCTGATTGTGGATCACGATTTCACTTTCACCGCAGGCAAGGTCATGATTAAGAGCATCCTTTCCAAGGTGTTCGGCAGAGACGTTCCCGTACGGATGCGTGCCGGCTTCTTCCCGTTTGTGGAACCGGGATTTGAAATTGATATGGGATGCCTTGTCTGCGGGGGCAAGGGATGCAGTGTCTGCAAGCACGTCGGTTGGATCGAGATCATGCCCGGCGGAACCCCGCACCCGAACGTGCTGCGCTCGGCAGGACTGGATCCGGACGAATATACCGGATTTTATGTGAACATCGGTCTGGACCGTCTGGTCATGATGCGTTACGGTGTGGACGATGTCCGCCTGTTCCACAGCGCCGACCTGCGCTTCCTGCAGCAGTTCCACTAAGGAGGAAACGAGAAGTATGAAACTGTCTTTGAACTGGATCCGGGACTATGTAAAGCTTCCGGATGATATGGATCTGAAGCGTCTGGCGTTCGACCTTACCATGTCCACTGTGGAGGTGGAGGGAGCGACCGAGCTGGCGCGCCGCTTTGACGGAATTGTTGTCGGAGAGATCCGGGAGGTTTTGCCGCACCCCAACGCGGACAAGCTCCGCATCTGCCGGGTGGACATCGGCGGCGGGGATGCCCGCGACATTGTGTGCGGCGGTTCCAATCTGGCGCCCGGAATGAAGGTAGTCGTCGCCTGCCCCGGTTCCTTCGTGCGTTGGCACGGGGAAGGGGAGCCGGTGGAGATCAAGAATGCCAAGCTGCGCGGCGTTCCGAGTTTCGGCATGATCTGTGCTTCGGTAGAGGTGGGACTTGCCGATCTGTTCCCTGCACACGAAGAGGCGGAGATCATGGATCTTTCCGCATTTGATGCACCCGCCGGCACACCGCTTGCCGAGGCGTTGGATCTGGACGACATCATTCTGGAGATCGACAACAAGTCCATGACCAACCGTCCCGACCTTTGGGGACATTACGGCATTGCGCGGGAGATTTCTGCCCTGTACGGCTACCCGCTCACGGGCGTGACGCCGTTTACGCCGGACGGACTGCCGCAGTTTCCGATTGAGGTGGAGGATCCGGAGCGTTGCCCGCGCTATATCGGCGTAAAGCTGGAAAACCTTTCGGTCAAACCCTCTCCCTACCGGATGCAGAGCCGGATCTGGCGTGTCGGTATGCGTCCGATCAATGCGCTGGTGGACATCACCAATTATGTCATGCTTGCGGTCGGTCAGCCGACGCACGCCTTTGACTCGGACCATATTTCCGGTCACATCCGGGTGCGCCGTGCCGCCAAGGGCGAGGAGCTGCTGCTCCTGAACGGAAAAGATCTGCACCTGAGTCAGGATGATCTCGTGATCGCGGACGGCGACGGCGCGGTTGCGCTGGCGGGCGTGATGGGAGGTGCCAAGGATTCCATTCTGCCCACCACCGAAAAGGTCATCCTGGAGGTGGCAAACTTTGAGTCCACGGGGGTGCGCCGGACGGCATTGCGGTATGATAACCGGACCGAGGCATCCTCCCGCTACGAGAAGGCGATCGACCCGGAGCGGTGCGATCTTGCGCTTTCCATGACACTGGCGCTGTTCCGCGAGCTGTATCCGGAAATGAAGATCACGGCTTATACGGATTTCTACCCCGTGAAGCTCCGGAAAAAGGAGCTGGACGTAGAGCTGAGCTGGCTGGATCGCCGTCTTGGAAAACGGATTCCGAACGAACAGGTTGCCGCGAAGCTCGGCGCGCTTGGTTTTGAGGTAACTTTTACCGATCAGAAAATGCATATTGTCGTGCCGAGCTGGCGCTCCACCGGTGATGTTTCCATCAAAGCGGACATCATGGAGGAGGTCGCCCGGATGTACGGGTACGAGAATTTCGAGCCGACTCCCATCACCACCAGCTTTGACGGCGCCATCAATCAGAGAGACATGGATCTGCTTCGCCGGATGAAGGAATACCTTGCGTTCCGTTGCGGGATGCAGGAGATTTTCACCTATCCGTGGATGAACGATACCTATGTGGAAGCGGTTCTGCAAAGCACGGAGGGAATTCTGAAGCTTGCAACGCCGCCGTCTCCGGACGAGCGGTATATCCGGTCGTCTCTGCTTCCCAATCTTTGCCGCGCGGTGGCGGGGAACGAACGCTATTACCCGGAGTTTTCCGTGTTCGAGGAGGCGCAGATTTTCCGCGATGAAAATTACGGCTCCAAATACGACCCGAAGGAAAAGCTCCCCACCCAGCGCCGCCATCTGGCGGGCGCGTTTGCAGGAGATGCAACGGACGTGCAGGGATTGTTCCGCCGTGCCAAGGGAATTGTGGAGCAGATGCCGCGGATGACGCATATGGAAGCGTACAGCTTTACGAGAGAAGAGAAGCCTGTCTGGGCGGACGAAACGGTCTGGCTGAACCTCTCGCTGGACGGGAAAAAGATCGGCGAGATGGGGTTGCTTTCCAAGAAGGTTTCCCTTGCCTGCGGGATCAAAAATCTTGCGGTGGTACTGTTCGAGCTGGATGTGGACGCGCTCAAGCCGTTGCGCTCCAGAACCAATACGTTCACACATCTGGCAGAATACCCGATGATTGATTACGATGTTTCTCTTCTGTTCCCGGCAGAGACCAAATGGGAGGAGATCCGGAGCACTGTTCTCAAGAAGAAAAACGCGGAAAGCTATCTCTGCGATGTTCATTTTGTGGACGAATACAAGGGCAAACAGGTTCCGGAAGGGAAAAAGTCCGTGACCCTGCGGCTGACCATCGGCTCCACGGAAAAGACGCTGAAGTCGGAGGAGATCGAGGCAAGCGCCAATGCGGTCATCAAATATCTGACCAAAACCCTCGGTGCGGAGCTGAGAAGCCGGTAAACGGTTTTTTCGCATTCGCGGAAAATTTTTCTCTCCGCAAACGTTTTTTGTTACGATGTTTGTCGTTTACAGAGGACGGTTTTTCCGGTGCTTTCCGGGAATCGCAGAGGAGAACAAAAAGCAGCGGCGGCATTTTAAATGCC
>CAKSPO010000033.1 GCA_934481515.1 uncultured Eubacteriales bacterium | reverse complement strand
TTCCGGTTCTTATCGATCCGGACATATGCCACACCCGATGCGTCGATTTCATATTCCAACCATGCGCCGCGGTAAGGAATGACCGTGGTAGCATACGTCTTTTTTCCCGCCTTATCAATATCAGAGGCATAGTACATACCGGGGGAACGGATGATCTGCGAAACAATGACGCGCTCCGCACCGTTGATAATGAAGGTTCCCGTCTCGGTCATCAGCGGAAAATCTCCCATGAAGATATCGGTCTGCTTGACCTCTCCCGTCTGCTTGTTGGTCAGACGAACGTTGACCTTCAGAGGAGCCGCATAATTGACATCCCGCTCCTTGCACTCTTCCACCGGATACTTCGGGTGTGTCTCATCCAATGTGTAGGAGATGAACTCGATCACCAGGTTCCCTGAAAAATCCGTGATAGGTGATGCGTCGCGCAAAACCTCCATCAGACCTTCCCGTTTGAACCACTCATAGGATTTGGTCTGGATCTCAACCAGATTGGGCAGCGGGTAATCGAAGCGGGATCTGGAAAAGCTCTTTCTTGTGTTCTGACCAAGCTTTTGATCTTTGACTTTGATCATGAATTCAATCACTCCATTCAATGAATTGATAACGCGGAAAACACGCTCCTGTAAATCCCCTCAAGCCCCCGGCGCTTTGTGCAAAATGACAACACCGGTTTTCTGCGGTTCCACGGGGTTTCCACAGTACGAGCGATTATAATGCAGTTTAATATTGTATCATGTTTTCCAAGGCTTGTCAAGGGTTTTTGCAAAAAAAGCATTTTTTGTATTGAAATTCCTTGTAAAAAATGAATCCTTCCGAAAAGCGCTGCACAGCAAAAGGCACCGTCCGCCGGCAAACGCGCGGCGGTCGGTGCCTTTTCTTTCATATTTTTATTATGATGTATTGCTTCTTTCGGTTCGGCGTCTTATTTCTGATTACGCTTCCGTCGGAAAATATTTTTTGATAAACGCAAGGTAATCCGTCAGCAACGCATCATTGGACGGAAACAGCGTTTTCAACTCCGGATGCCACTGCGCTTCCCACTCCAGGGAAAGCAGACCGTCGTAACGGATGCTCTGCAGTGCCTTTTTCAATGCGTTGAAAGGCAGATCCCCTTCGCCGATCCGGGTCAGCCGATATGCAACCTCATCCGGATCCTCCGGCCGCTTTCCGTCCTTGAGGTGCAGATGCACAATCCTGTCTTCGAGGATTTTTACCGTCTCCTCCGGAGTCTCGCCGAATTCCACACTGTGCAAAACGTCCCAGAGCACCCGGAGCTCCGACCGATCCGCCCGCTCCAGAACCTCACAGACAGACGCACCCGTGGAAAAGTTACTGTGCGTTTCCAACCAGATTTCCACTCCGTAAGCGCCCGCGATCTCCGCTCCTTTTTTCAGGAGCGCGGCAACGCCTTCGGTGTCCCGTTTCACCGGCTGGGAGAAACGGGACATTCCGTTCCCCAGAAAGACACGGATGCCCCGCGCACCGATGTCCGCCGCCAGCGAGGCACAGGCGTCAATCTGCGGAAGCAGTTCCTCCCGGTTATGATCCACCGAAATTCCGGTTCCGAGATCCGGGATATCCAATCCGCGTGCAATCATTTCCCGGCGAAGCGCCGGAATCTCTTCTTTTTCATAGCCGAACAGCCGGTTTTCCCGATCCAGACGAACCTCGATCTCCCGGATGCCCGTACGCTCTGCCAGATCGAAAACCTCCTTTGCAGAAAGCTCCGGGCAGGCAAGCGTTCCGAATGCCGCTTTCATTGCTTCCGTTCCTTCCTTTTTCTGATATGTTCTTTCTGTAGTACTCCGCAATCAGTGCTTCTGCGTGGTCATCCGCGCCGCCGCTTCCCACGGAATCTCATGCGTCATCTCTTCCCCGCGTGTAAAATGCAGGATATCCTCCGCCAGTGCTTTGCCGATCACCGCACGATAATCTACCGTGGGACCCGCCCGGTGCGGCATAAGGTAGACATTGGGAAGCTTCCGCAGACGGCTGTCGGCGGGAAGCGGTTCCTTTTCAAACACGTCCAGAACCGCATGCAGATCGGGGCGCTCTTCCAAAAGCTCTGTCAGCTCCGCTTCCCGCAGAATGGCTCCGCGGGAGGTGTTGACCAACAGCGCCCCTTCCGGAAGCAGAGAAAGTTCTTGTTTTCCGATCATGCCGCGGGTGGAATCGTTGAGTGCCGCGTGAATCGAAACGATCCGACAGGAGGAAAGCACCTCCTCCATGCTGCACTGTTCCGCATGGACGGACGCCAGAAATGCCGGATCCACCCGGTAGTTGTCCCAGACGCGGAAAGTGCAACGGAAGGCGCGGAGCATTTGCATCAGATCCCTTGCAATGGTTCCGACGCCGAGAATACCGACCTCCCTGCCAAGCAACGCTTCATTGTATTCGAACGCCGCGTTCTTCCAGCCGCCGTTTTTGATGACGGCGGTTTCGTCCGGAATGTGCCGCAGTGCCGCCAGCATGTAGGCAATGGTGCCTTCTGCCACCGACTCGGCATAAAGGCGGTTGCCGCTGAGAACGCGGATCCCCTTCTCATAGGTATCCGCTCCAACCAGATCCGCCACGCTTCCCCCGGTATGAACAATCAGACGCAGGGTTCCGTTCCCTTCGATGGTCTCCCCGCGCAGCGCGGGAGTTCCCCAGCCGGTCACCGCAATTTCCGCATCGGATACGGCTTTTTTCAGCTCCTCCCCGGTATACTGCCTGCCGAGATCATTCATCCGGACGCTTCCGATTTGCCGGAGCGCTTCCAGCACAGGAGCAGGAAGGAACGTATCGCGCACCGCTCCTTCCGGAATGGTAATCAGAATATTCATATGGCTCTCCTTTTCGTTTGTTCTTTTACTTAGATGTGAAAATGCGCCTGTCCCCGGCAAAATGCCGGGGCAGGCGCAAAAAATCAAAGTTCGACAGGCATTCCGGTCTCTGCGGAACGGAATGCGGCAAGAATAATTTTCAGATCCGTCCGCATCTGCTCATGCGTCACATCCTGCTCCCGCTCGCCCCGGATGGCGGCAATGAAGTGCCGGTAGTAGTCATGAACATCGGATGCCGGACGCGGAATCCGGTAGGTCTCGGTGGTAAGGCTGTCGCGCGGCGCCATGGTCTTGGTCAGACCTGCCGCCGTCTTGACCGGCAGCACCTCGTTTTCATGCCAATGGGTGCATTTAACAACCTCGGCTTCCTCCCGCCAATCGCGCAGAAGTACGGTTCCCTTTTCAGCGCGCAGATAGAACCGGGGCATGGCAATGAAGTTGTAGGTACCGACCTCAATCATCGCCCGCTCCCCGCCGGCAAACTCCAGATCCAGCCGGAATCCGTCGTCCACCTCTTTGTTCGTAATATGGTCGCAAATGCAATAAACCCGGCGGACAGGCGCCCAGTCAAACACCATCATTGCCTGGTCGATCAGATGAATTCCCCAGTCGTACAGCATTCCGCCGCCGTGCTCCCGCTCGCCTCTCCAGTCGGAGGGAATTCCGCGGCTGCCGTGAATGCGGGACTCAATATTGATGACCTTCCCCAGCTCCCCGGAATCGTGCACCTGCTTCATGGCAAGGTAATCCACATCCCAGCGGCGGTTCTGATGGGTGGAAAACAGGACGCCGTTCTTTTCCGCCGCGGCAATCATCCGGTCAAGGGATTCCAGTGACAGCGCCACCGGCTTTTCACAGATGACGTTCTTTCCGGCATTGAGCGCGGCGACGACGACCTCTTCATGACTGTCGTTCGGTACCGCAACCGTGACAAGCGCAATCTCCTTGTCCGCCAGAAGCTCCTCCCGGGAAGCATAGGCATGGATGCCGCGGCTCTCCGCCAACGCACAGCGCTCCGGCTTGATATCATAGATTCCGGCAAGCTCTGCAACATCGCTGTTCAGAAGATGCTCGGTGTGCCAGCCGCCCATTCCGCCGTACCCGATGACGGCGACCTTCATTTTGTTTTTCATAACTGCAAAATCCTTTCCGTATTCACTCTTCCGGATTTTTTCTGTTTGCTACAGTATAAAGCATTTTTTCCCTCTTTTCAAGATACCTTTTGCTCTTTTTGGGACAAATATTGCTCCAAGCGTCGCTGTTTTTTCTTTTTGACGGAAAAATATTGCAAATCTCTTGTAATATCGGTCGTTTTCAGGTATAATGTTCTCAAATCATCCAAGCAACAATCCTACGGAAAGGTCCGGTCACTCACGTGCAAAAATCCGAACGTCAGAATCATATCCGCAATTTTTCCATCATCGCCCATATCGACCACGGCAAATCCACCCTTGCCGACCGCATTCTGGAGCTGACCCAGACCGTTGCAAAGCGGGACATGGAGGAACAGCTTCTGGACAATATGGACCTGGAGCGGGAGCGCGGCATCACCATCAAGGCGCGCGCCGTGCGGCTCAACTATACCGCCGACAACGGAGAGAACTATATCTTCCATCTGATCGACACCCCCGGTCACGTGGACTTCAACTACGAGGTGTCCCGCTCGCTCAACGCCTGCGACGGCGCGCTTCTTGTGGTGGACGCAACACAGGGAATCGAAGCGCAGACCCTTGCAAATGCCTATCTCGCCGTGGATGCCAATCTGGAGATCATTCCGGTCATCAATAAGATCGACCTCCCCTCCGCCGACGTGGCAAAATGCCGGGAGGAGATCGAGGACGTTATCGGAATCCCCGCGGAAGGATGTCCTGCCGTCTCGGCAAAAACCGGAGAGAACATTCACGACGTGCTGGAAGCGGTGGTGCGCGACATTCCCGCCCCGGACGGAGACGAGGACGCGCCGCTCAAGGCGCTGATTTTCGACTCCTACTACGACAGCTATCTCGGCGTCGTGGTCAATGTCCGCCTGATGGACGGCGCGGTCCGAAGCGGAGACCGCATCCAGCTCATGAGCACCGGTGCGGTCTTTGACGTGGTGGACGTGGGGACCATGGAGCCGTTCGGACTCCAGAAATGCGACTGCCTGCGGGCAGGAGAAGTCGGATATATCACCGCTTCCATCAAGAGCGTCGGAGACACCCGCGTGGGAGACACCGTAACACTGGCAAGCCGACCGACCGCAGAGCCGCTTCCCGGCTTCAAGGCGGTACAGCCGATGGTATATGCCGGCATCTATCCGGCGGACGGCGCACGGTACGGTGATCTCCGGGACGCACTGGAAAAGCTCCGCCTGAACGATGCGGCGCTGATCTTTGAGCCGGAAACCTCCGTCGCACTCGGCTTCGGATTCCGTTGCGGATTTCTGGGACTGCTCCACATGGAGATCATCGAGGAACGCCTGGAGCGGGAATTCAATCTGGATCTCATCACCACGGCGCCGAGCGTTATTTACGAAATCAAGCTGAAAAACGGAGAGACCGTCCGCATCGACAATCCCTCCAATTATCCGGCGCCGGACACAATCGACACCGCCTATGAACCGGTGGTACGCGCCAACATCATCACCCCCGTCGAATACGTCGGCGGACTGATGGAACTGTGCCAGAACCGGCGCGGCACCTTCCTTGACATGAAGTATCTGGACCCGACGCGGGTGGAACTGCATTATTACCTCCCGCTCAACGAGATCATTTACGATTTCTTCGACGCACTCAAGAGCCGCTCCCGCGGATACGCCTCCCTGGACTACGAAATGCACGGCTATGAGCCGAGCAAACTCGTCAAGCTGGACTTCCTGCTCAACGGTGAGCAGGTGGATGCCCTTTCCTTCATCGTCCATGAGGAAAAGGCGTATGCCCGCGCCCGCCGGATCGCGGAAAAGCTGAAGGACAACATCCCGCGCCAGCTCTTCGAGGTGCCCATTCAGGCGGCGATCGGCTCCAAGGTCATCGCCCGGGAGACCGTCAAGGCAATGCGCAAGGACGTGCTTGCCAAATGCTACGGCGGCGACATCACAAGAAAGAAAAAGCTTCTGGAAAAGCAGAAGGAAGGAAAGAAAAAGATGCGCCAGCTCGGCTCCGTGCAGGTCTCTCCCGAGGCATTCATGGCAGTACTCAAGCTGGACGACGACCAGTAACCATTCCCCGGGAGCGCACGGAGCCGCATTGCATCCGGCTCCCAAGCCCCCGCCTTTCCCTGCTCCGGGAATCCGCTTACAGATTGTAATACTGCAAAATACCGTTGTACATGCCCCGTGCAAACAGACCGGGATTCCGATTCATCAGAGCGGCATCCGACGGATTGGTAATGAATCCAAGCTCCACAAGCACCGCCGGCATCACGGTTTTGCGGAGAACATACAAGCCGGGACGCACCTTCATGCCCCGGTTCCGCAGTCCGGTGGCTGCCGAAATTCCGGTGAGAATGTCCTCCCCCAGCGAAAATGCCGGAGAGGTTCTGGAATAAGCGAACGCTTCCGTTCCCGTCGCGGCGGCAAGCTCCGACGCATTGGTGTGAATGCTGATAAAGCTGTCCGCCCCCCAGCGGTTGGCATCGCTGACGCGCGCCTGAAGGCTGGTGGTGTTGGTGGTTCCGAGGGAGGTGGTCGGCGTGGGTCTGGAAAGACGCACCTCAAAATTTCCGTTCGCGCGCAGCAGCTCCGCCAGAGCAATTCCGACGCGGTAGGTAATGTCCTGCTCCTTCAGCCCGTTCCCCTCCGATCCCGCATTGGGCGACTCCGGATTGTGACCCTGATCGATGTATATTTTGATTGCCATAGCTTCCTCCTGCAAGATGTTTCATCCAAAGCATATGACCCGCATCCCCTGCGGGTTCCGGCTTTTGCGGGATTCTTCCGCCATGGCAATCCTTTTTTCATGATAATTGTTCTCTGCGGCGGATTTTTTGCCGCAATCCTCCTCTGATCGGACAGAAAGGAAACGTTTATGAGTTCTGTAAAAAGCCCGACCTTTTCCTCCCCGGAAAAAAACCGCACGGAAGCCGGAAGCCTGTATCTGGTCGCCACTCCGATCGGAAATCTTGCGGACCTTTCGGAGAGAGCCGTCAAGGTTCTTTCCGAGGTGGATTTCATCGCCGCGGAGGATACACGCAATTCCCTGCGGCTTCTGACGCATCTCGGAATCAGCAAGCCGATGGTCTCCTATTTTGAGCACAATAAACGGGAACGCGGAGAGCAGATCGCCGCACGCCTGAAGGCAGGCGAGAGCTGTGCCCTGATTACCGACGCGGGAACGCCTGCCATCAGCGACCCCGGCGAGGATATGGTTGCGCTGTGCGCCGCAGAGGGAATCCCGGTGCATTCCGTTCCGGGACCGGTCGCATCGGTGGTTGCCCTGACCCTTTCCGGTCTTCCGACCGGCAGATTCTGCTTTGAAGGCTTTCTTTCGGTCAACAAAGCCGAGCGACGGGAGCGCCTTGCGGAACTGAAAACGGAAACCAGAACCATGCTCTTCCACGAAGCGCCGCACAAGCTCCGGACGACGCTTGGTGACCTTGCCGCCGCCTTTGGCGGAGAGCGGCGGATCTCCATCTGCCGGGAACTGACCAAGCTCAACGAGGAGGTCATCCGCACAACGCTTGCCGGGGCAATCGCTCTGATGGAGGAGCGCGAGGCACGCGGGGAATATGTGCTGGTCGTGGCAGGAGCCGATAAAAAAGAAATTGCTCCCGCCGCGTGGACAGAGATGGACATTCCCTCCCACGTCCGCGCCTGCATGGAAGAGGGGCTTTCCAAGATGGACGCGGTCAAACGGGTGGCACGGGAACGCGGAATCCCGAAAAACGAGGTCTACCAGACAGTGCTGGAGCGGAAGGAATAAGCCGCTCCCGCACATTGCCGCAAGCTCCGAAATTTCACAGTCCCACAGACCACCGGAAAAGCCGACAGCCGGCATCCTCTGTGCCCCTCGGAAGACTTCAACAGCGTCCGGAGCATCGGAGAGCAAAGCCGAAAAACCTATTGACTTTCCCGGCATCCGGTGGTATACTGAATCATATCCCGGCAGGGAGAAACACAGGCAGCACTGCGCAATTCCGATTGCAGATTGTGCCGTATTGTCTGCAACCCGCCGGAAAGAAAAACACCGTTTTGGAAAGGACAGACCATGGATTTTTACCGTCTTGATCAATTGATCCGAAAAATGCCGGAGCGCGGATTTCCCGCATGCGACCTCGCCGTCACATGGAAGGGAGAACCCGTTTACCGCGCCTGTGCCGGATACTCCGATGTTGCAAAAACAAAGCCCGTTTCAGAGCGGGACATTTATTACATCTTCTCCGTTTCCAAAATCACCACCTGCACCGCCGCCATGCGACTGGTGGAGGAAGGCAGACTCGGATTGGACGATCCTGTCAGCAAATACCTCCCCGCCTACAAAGACCTTTCTGTCGCGGAGCCGGACGGCACCGTCCGCCCGGCACAGTGCCCCATGACCGTCCGCCACCTGTTTTCCATGACCGGCGGGCTGGACTACAACTTCAACCGCCCCGAGCTGATACAGGCGCGGAAGGAAAACCCGCACATCACCACGCAGGAATTTGTCAGCCTTCTGCCGCAGTTCCCGCTTCATTTTGAGCCGGGCGAGCATTTCAGCTACAGCCTCTGCCACGACGTGCTGGCAGCGGTCGTGGAGGTTGTCGCCGGAAAGCGCTTCGCGGACTATGTAAACGAATTGATCTTTGCCCCGCTCGGCATGACCGACACCGCCTATCACCTCCCGCCCGAAAAATCGGAACGCCTGACGGCAATGTACCGGTATGTGCCGGGGCTATCCTTCTCCGAGCCGGTACCGACCAATAACTCCTACATCTTTTCCGACCGCTACGACAGCGGAGGAGCCGGGCTATCCTCCACCGTCAATGACCAGATACGCCTGTTTACCACCCTTGCCAACGGCGGCACGACCGCCGACGGCTACCGCCTCCTGAAGCCCGAAACCGTTGCGGAAATGGGGAAAGGACAGCTTTGCGACAGTGCCCGCCGGGACTTCGGCGGAACCCGTCTCTTCGGCTACAGCTGGGGACTGTGCGGCAGAGCGCATCTGGAGCCGACCGTCTCCCTTGCCCGCACGGCACCCGGAGAGTTCGGCTGGGACGGCGCCGCGGCATCCTTCGCTCTGATGGACCCCACAAACAGACTTGCCGTCTTTTTCGCCACCGAAACCTTCAACTGCCAGTACGCCTATCACAAAATTCATCCGCTTTTGCGCGACCTTATCTGCGAAGCGCTCGGCATCGGCGACTGAGCCGGAGTCTCCACCCGCATCCGTGCCGCAAAAAAACAGTCTCCGCAAAAAAGCAATTTCATACAAAAAGGAAAGAGCAATGCCTGTGAAGAAAAAGATTCTTCGCATAGCATTGCTCTTCCTGTACAGAATACAAAATGAAACGTGGTACCGCGCTCACTGCACCAGATGGCGCTTGATTTTTTTGGAAGTCGTTTTTTCAAACGGCGTGTAGCGGAATTCTACATTGCGGATCTGCTTGTAGGAAACCAGACGGCGGTTCATTTTCCCGATCTGATCCCGCACCGTCTTTTCCACGGCATCATGATCGTCATAATTTTCAAACTGATCCGGTTGCGGGTAGACCACCGCGGTCAGAACCAGCTCTCCGCTCTCCGGGTTCTTTCTGCCAAGCACCACACACTCCCCGATGCAGTCCAGCCGTCCGAGATATTCCTCAATCTCCTCCGGGAAGACGTTCTTGCCGTTTTCCAGAACGATCACATATTTTTTTCGTCCCGTGATGAAGATATAACCGTCCTCATCCATATACCCGATGTCCCCGGTGCAGAACCAGCCGTCCTCGGTAAAGACCTTCGCCGTTTCCTCCGGATTCTTGTAGTAGCCGAGCATCACATTGTCGCCCCTGACCTGAATCTCACCCTCGGAATACCCCTTGTCGTTCATATGATCCGTTTCAATACGGACTTCACAGCAGGGCACCGCCGGACCGACCGACCCCTTCTTGGGCGCATAATACGGCGAGACCGCAATCAGCGGTGAGCATTCGGTAATTCCATACCCCTCATACAGGTCGATTCCGAACTCCGAAAAGCTTTCCGCCAGCTCCGGATTGAGCGGAGCACCGCCGCAGATGATCTTGTCAAGCTGTCCTCCGAAGGCGGAGGTCACCTGCTTGAACAGCGTCCGGCGGACATCAAAGCTCAGCTTGCGCAGCGTTTTCGAGATTTCGCTCAGATACCGGAGCATCTGATCCTTTCCGTTCTTTCTTGCTTCCTCCCAGACCTTCTTGTTCATGGTAGCGACAAACAGCGGAACCAGAATCAACCCCGTCGGCTGGAAAAGATTGATGTTCTTCATCACCCGCTTGAGACTGTCGTTGATCGCAACGTTCATCCCGTAATTGAGAGATGCCAGCATGATGCAAAGTTCATACGTGTGGTGGATCGGAAGCACCGAGACCGTGGAATCCTCCGGAGAAAAATCCACCGTTTCGCAGGCGGAATTCACCGCGGCAAAAATGTTCTTCTCGCTCAGCATCACGCATTTGCTGCTTCCCGTCGTACCGGAGGTAAACAGCATTTCCACCATCCGGTCGGGGTCTCCCGGCTCCGGATAGCGATATCCTTCCTTCAGCGCGTCCTCCCCCATCTCCATCAGCTTATGGAAGGAGAGAATCCGCGGATTTTCCTCATACGTGCCTCTTTCCGGCTCCAGCGGGATCAGAAGCCGTACCGTCGGATGCTTCTCGGCAAGAGAAGCAAATTTTTCGTTGAAGGAAGCGGAATAAATGATGGCATCCGCCTCGGCAAACGCAAGGAAGCCTTCAATCTCCGAGACCTCCAGCTCCCGATCCATCGGAATGGCTACCCCGCCCGTCACAATCACGGCGACATAGGATGTCACCCACTCCACCGACGTTTCCCCGATGACAGCAACCCGCTTTCCGGCAAGACCTGCGGCGGTAAGACCTGCGGCTTCCTGCAAGAATTTTGCGGAAAGATTGCGATAGGTCAGGGAAAGCAGATTGTGCTGACGGTCAAAATACCGAAACGCCGTTTTGTCGCCGTATTTTCCGATCTTCTCGGCAAAATGGCACATATTATCAATTTTGGTATAAATCCGTTCTGTTTTTTTTCGCCCCATGCTTCCTCGCCGGAACCCGGCGCCTCCTCTGTGCATTGAAGATTGAAGAACCACTGAACCCTGCCGGTTCGGAACCGGCAGAGAGCCGCATCCGTTCACGACAGTCTGCGGCACCGTCACTGTCCGAAGATACCGCAAACATCTTGATTATAGCAAAAAGCGGACGGTTTGTCAAGTATTCCCCCCAAAAACCCACAGAAAGCCGACCGTAAAAGCCACACGAATTCCGCAAAAAGGACAGGAATCGCAGAAAGTATTGACTTTTCGGCATCCGGGTGCTATAATAATGAATGTTGCTTCGCCCCGGAAAACCATTCCGGAGCACAGGAAACCGGCTTTTTGCCGACAGAACGCAGAAAAGGAGATGCAAGCGATGCCGGAGATCAGCGTGATTATGCCTGTCTATAATTGCAAAACCTACCTCCCCGCCGCTCTCTCCTCGGTGCTCTCGCAGGAAGGACCGTCCATCGAGCTGATCGCGGTGGACGATTGCTCCCGGGACGGAAGTGCGGAAATTCTGGCGGAAGCCGCCGCAAAGGATCCTCGCGTCCGCGTCATCCGCATGAAGGAAAACCGCGGTGTCGCCTATGCCCGGAACGCGGCACTTGCAGAAGCGCACGGCACCTTTCTTGCCTTCTGCGACGGAGACGATACCGTCCCACCCGGCGCCTATCAAGCCATGTATCAGGCGGCGACAGAGCCTGTAAAAAGCAAAGACAAACAGAGCACCGCTTTTCCCGACATCGTCGTCGGTGCCTTCCGGGATCTTCTCAACGACGGCTCCGGGGCACCGGAAAGCCGGCATAGTACCGCAGTCCCGTGTGAAAAAAGAGATTCGGCATTTCTCTCCCTGTTGGCGGTGCCGTGTCTGTGGACAAAGCTGATCCGGCGGACCTTCGTCCTGAACAACGGGCTCACCTTTGACGAGGACATGCATCTGGGTGAGGACGTGGTGTTTCTTGCCCGCCTGGCGGCGGCGCATCCCCGCCACCGCGTCATTGAGAACGACGTTTACTTCCATTGGTACCACGCCTGCGATACGCAGACTTCCCTGACCCATACCTACACACTCTCCATTTTCTCCCGGCATCTGGAATGCCGCAAGCGCCTGCTTGCCATCGCGGGAGGACTGCCGGAATGTAACGGATACGTGTTCCGGGAATTCTCCTGGGAGCTGTTCTCCCTGCTGGACAAAACAGAACCTCTGCAGGATCGCAAAAAGGGCTTTCTGCTCCTGCGCGATTTTCTGAGGGACGGGAACTATTCCGCACTTTCCGCCGACTTTCTCGTCGTGGCAGGCGTTACACCCGAGGAGTTTTTCCGCATCTCCCCCGAACAGTATTTTCAGCGCCGCCGGGACAGACTCCCCCGTGAGATCGTCGCGGCGGAATTCGATGCCGGCAGAATCGGCATGCGCTGGATTTTCCGCTATCTGCGCGGCTGGCTCCGCTTCAAATTGCACCTCCGCTGAAAGCACGGCACAGAAGCGCCTCCGCCCGGAAAGAATCACAAAAAACAAAAGGAAGGCAGAAAAAGGGAAATCCCTTTTCCGTCCGCAAGAAGGATCAATCTATGAAAGAAATTCTTAAGCGGTTCCGTCAGCACCGGTTTCTCTTCTCGGAACTGGTCAAACGGGACTTCAAGAAAAAATACAAACGAACCTACCTCGGCGTTCTCTGGAGCCTTTTGTCGCCGCTATTGACCCTGCTCGTCATGCGCCTGGTCTTCACCCGCTTCTTTGGCAGGAATATGCTGCATTACACCACTTATCTGTTCTGCGGGAACATCGTCTGGTCCTACTTCAGCGACGCAACCAACGGAGGCATGGCATCTCTGATGGACAACGCCGGAATTTTCTCCAAGATCAACGTGCCGAAATACCTGTTTCTGTTTTCACGGAACGTCTCCTCGCTCATCAATTTCGGTATGACCTTTGTCGTATTTCTGATCTTCTGCGTCATCGACGGTGTCGCCATCACCCCGCTGTTCCTGACGCTCCTCTACCCCATTCTGTGCCTGATGATCTTCAATGTCGGTATGGGAATGATTCTCTCTGCCATGTTTGTCTTTTTCCGGGACGTCCAGTATCTGTGGAGCGTATTTCTGACCCTGTTGATGTATCTGTCCGCCATTTTTTATAATCCTTCTCAGTTCGGAAGCTATGAGAAGCTGTTTCTGCTCAACCCGATCTATACCTACATTAAGTTTTTCCGTCTCGTGACCATCGGAATCAACGGGGAAATGCCCTCTCTTCCTTCTGTGCAATATCTGCTGCTGATGCTTTTCTACGCCCTCGCGGCATTCGGAATCGGTTCGTTGATCTACAAGAAAATGAACCATAAATTCCTTTACTACGTCTGAAGGAGGGATGCCTATCATGGAAAACACAAACACTTCCGCAAATCCCCCCATCCTTGCCCTTGACCATGTTTCCATCCGCTATATGACCGGTGACTTCAAGGAAATCGGAATCAAGGAATACCTCATCCGAAGACTGACCCGCAACTATCACGTCACCGAATTCTGGGCGGACAAAAACATCACCTTCGCACTGGAGCGCGGCGACATGCTCGGTATCATCGGTGCCAACGGCGCCGGAAAATCCACCCTGCTCAAGGCAGTCTCCGGCATCATGGTTCCAACGGAGGGAACCGTCACCTGCAACGGACACATCGCGGCACTGCTGGAGCTGGGGAGCGGCTTCGACGGCGAAATGACCGTCCGGGAAAATACCTACCTGCGCGGTGCCATGCTGGGATACACCAAAAAATTCATGGATGAAACCTATTGGGATATCATCCGCTTCGCCGAACTGGAGGAGTTTCAGGACAGACCGTTCAAGCACCTGTCCTCCGGTATGAAATCGCGGCTCGCCTTCTCCATCGCCTCCCTCGTCAATCCGGACATTCTGATTCTGGACGAGGTGCTCTCCGTCGGAGACGGCGCATTCCGCAAAAAAAGTGAGGAAAAGATGAAATCCATCATTCAGGGCGGAGCCACCACCATCCTCGTCTCCCATTCCATCGCACAGGTGCGCGCCATGTGCAATAAAATCCTGTGGCTGGATCACGGCAAGCAGATTGTTTTCGGTGACAACGTACAGGAAATCTGCGATGCATACGAGACCTTCCTTGCCACCAAAGTGCTTCCGCAAAACCTCTGAGAGGTATCGCGCCCCAACAAATTCCAATCCGGAGAGGATTATCAAAAACCATGCAACCAACCAAAACAAACGAAACCCCGTTTCTTTTCAGCATTGTTTCCGCCGTTTACCGGGCGCAGGAATATCTGGAGGACTTTATCGGAAGCCTTCTGTCTCAGACGCTGGACTTCCGGCAGAATGTACAGCTGATTCTGGTGGATGACGGATCCCCCGACCGCTCGGGTGAACTCTGCGACCGTTACCGGGAGCAATACCCGGAAAACATCACGGTCGTCCACAAGGAAAACGGAGGAGCCGCATCCGCACGGAACGCGGGACTTCCGCACGTACGCGGAAAATATATCAACTTCTGCGACCCCGATGATATGCTCTCGGAAAATACGCTGGAATCGGTTCTTGCCTACTTTGAAGCACATGAGGATGAGGCAGACATCGCCGCAATCCCGATCTTCCTCTTCGGAGCCAGTACCAATTCCCATCACCTCAACAATAAATTTCTCGGCGGAACCCGCGTCATTCCGCTGGAGAAGGAATATTTTTACCCGCAGCTTTCCGCAGCATCCGCATTTTTCCCCGCCCGTGTGAAGGAAAAGCTGCATTTTGACGAGCGCCTGATGACCGCAGAGGATGCGGAAATGATCTCACGCCTGCTTCTGGACCGACCGTTTCTCGGTGTCGTCGCGGAAGCGAAATATTTCTACCGCCGTTACGGGACCTCTCTCATCGCCACAGCGCCCGACAAAAAGGAATGGTACCTCAACTATATGCGCTACTTTGCGCAAGGCATTCTGAATCTGGCGGAAAAGAAATACGGATACCTTCCCCGCTTCGTGCAGAATACCGTCATGTGTGACCTGCAATGGAAGCTCCAGCTTCCGTCAGCTCCTGCCCCCCTGTCCGAGGAAGAGTGTTCGGAATACCGTAAGATGCTGGACGACTGCATTTTCCGCATGGAGGATGAGGTCATCATGGCACAGCGGTCGCTCTCACTTGACATCAAACTCCACCTTCTGCAAAGAAAAGCGGCAGCCGCGGCAAAGAGCGCGGAACCGGAGCCGTTTCTGTTCTTCATGAACGACAATATCATTTACGGGAACGGCTACCACGACTATCACCGCTTTTCCAACAACCGCACGGAGTTTTCCTTCCTGCGGCTGACAAAGGAGACCGTCCGTCTCTCTCTGCGGGAGGTTGTTCTCAACCTCGGCGTCCTGCCCGACCGCTTTTATCTCTCGGTCAACGGAGAAAAAATCGAAGCGGAAAGCTGTACCAGAACCAACCACGTCCAAAGCAACGGCGCCGTCGTCTCCTTCTTCTATCACGTCTCCTTTGCCTTTCCCCGGAGCCTTCTCGACGCGAAAGAAACCCTTATCACCCTTCACACCGTCCTCGGAAGCACCGATGTGGAACAGAAGAACATCAACCCCGGCACCTTCTTCCCGGTCGGAAAGCGATACCGGAACGCTTATTACGCAAAAGACGGACTCGTTTTCCGCTTCTGCGAAAATGCCCTGTGCGTGCAGAAGGCAGACCGGCATACCATCCGGAAATTGGAAAAGGCATACTGTAAGGAGCTGTGGCAAAGCTCCGCGGAGGGAGCCGGAAAGGCGTCTCTCGTCCGCCCTCTGGTCCGCTTCCTTTCGCACTTCTGCAAGAAGGAAATCTGGCTGATTTCCGACCGCCTGAACAAATGCGGAGACAACGGAGAGGCGTTTTTCCGCCATCTGAAAAACATCGGCTTCCGCGGCGCCCGCACCTATTACTGCATCAACCGCGGAGCAGATTACCAAAAAATGAAAAAGGTCGGGCGCGTCGTCGCACGGGATTCCGCCCGCTACAAAATTCTGCATCTGCTTGCCACCAATATCATCTCCTCCCACGGGGACGATTTCGTCATCAATCCGTTCAACTACTATTCCGAGCCGTACCGCGACCTGCTGCGGACAAAGAACTATATTTTTCTCCAGCACGGCGTCACCCAGAACGACATTTCCGGCTGGCTGAACAAGTATAACAAAAACATCCGCGGCTTTGTGTGCGCGGCAAAGCCGGAGCACGACTCCATCGTCAATACCCCCGCATATTTTTATACAAACCGCGAGGTGTGGCTGACCGGATTTGCCCGCTTCGACCGCCTCTACCGGAACGAAAAGAAGTATATCACCATCATGCCGACCTGGAGACGCTACCTGATGGGAGAATTGGATCCGGTATCCGGCGTCTGGGGAGCCTCCGAGGAATTTTGCAAAAGCGATTACTTCCGCTTTTATAACGGACTGATCAACGACCCGCGCCTGCTTGCCGCCGCCCGGCAGTACGGCTATACCGTCTGCTATATGCCCCACCCCAACATCATCACTAAGGCAGACCTGTTCGACCATCATCCGGACGTTCGCTTCTTCACCATCGGGGACGAATACCGCGACGTGTACGCGGAAAGCGACCTCGTGCTGTCAGACTATTCCTCTGCCCTGTTCGATTTCGCCTACCTGCGCAAACCCGTGCTTTACGCACAGTTTGACAAAGCGGAGTTCTTCAAGGGCGACCATGTCTGCGTGGCAGGCTACTTCGACTACGAAAGAGACGGCTTCGGGGAGGTCACCTACGATCTTGACTCCACCGTAGACCTTCTGATCAACTATATGAAGAACGGCTGTCAGCTCAAGCCTGTTTACCGGGAACGCATCGACCGCTTCTTCGCCTTCGACGACAGGAACAACTGCCAGCGCATTCTTGACCGCATCCTGCAAATGGAAGAGGAAGACCGCTGACCAGATCCGGACAAACCAAAAAACAACCAAAGAGCAAAGAGCGAAACGCAAAAGGCTCCGCCTGCCGCGCTTTGCTCTTTTTGTATCAGGAAAACCGCCCGCTTAGCGATTGGTAGTTTTCAAAAAGCTCTTGCAGATGAACAAATCCTCTCTCATTCCGCTTCCGGCTTCTGCTGGGCGAAAAAATCCTATTTACCATTATACATCCGGCTTCCGCCGGACGAAAAAATCCCGCTTTCCTTCCGTTCCGGCTCCTGTCAAACGATGGAATCCCCTCTTCTCCGGTAGGGGCGGGTCAACCCGCCCGCTTTTAAGGAATCCAAACCGGCGTTCCGGCAGATTTGCCACCGGGTTGTACAAGCCTCTATTTCTAAAAAATGTGAACCAACATCCCGGCGGCATCTCCCCCGCCGGATTTTGTTTTTCTTTTATAATACGGTGAATTATGATAAATTGAACCATCGGATGCGCTCGTTGGTACCCCTACCCGATGTACCGCAAAACCTCCGCAAACGGGCGGGTTGACCCCGCCCCTACGGGCTGAGATGGGAACCGGAACGCCTGTGCACCGCCGGAAAAATTGTTTTTCATCGCGGTCATTTTCATTTTCTTACCGGCTTCCATCGGGCAAAAAATCCTATTTGTCATTACGCATCCGGCTTCCGCCGGACGAAAAAATTTCATTTACCATTATACATCCGGCTCTTGCCGGACGAAAAATCCCGTTTGTCATTCCGCATCCGGCTTCCGCTGAACAAAAAATCTTTTCTCCCTCGTAGGGGCGGGGTCAACCCGCCCGCTTCTAAGGAATCCCCACAACCATCCCGGCGGCATCTCCCCCGCCGGATCTGTTTTTCGTCAAGGCCCCCCCCGCTCAACAGTTGGTAGTTTTCAAAAAGCTTTTGCCGCGCAAACAAATTCCGCCGCGGCGGTAGCTCCCTTGCTCTTTTGCGCTCCCGCTCCCTTGCTCTCCCTCCCCTTTACTTTCTTTATCTCCCATCCTGCGCTTTTCTGACTTTTCCTCCCCGTAAAATTCTGCGGAACCATTGACAAGCAATCTCAAATAAGTTATAATGAATCAACTTATGAAGTTCAAAGAAATTTCATAAATACGAATGAAGGAAAAGGAGACACTCCCATGAAATCACAAAACAAGCTTGAAAAGCAATCGGGCAGGCGTTTATTCCCCGCCGGAAAGAGATTTCTGGCATTGTTTTTGTCCGCCTTCCTGCTTCTGCAGATGCTGACCTCCTGCGACATAAACATAGAAGAGCCGAAGGACGGCAAGGACGGGAAATCGGCATATGAGCTTGCTGTGGAAAACGGATTTGACGGTACCCTGGAGGATTGGCTGAACTCCCTCAAGGGCGACACCGGCGCGCAGGGCGAAAAAGGTGAGACCGGAAATACCGGTTCAGACGGCAGAAGTGTCGAGGACTTCAAGGTCGTGGACGGAGAGCTTTACGTCCGCTATTCCGGAAGCGATACCTATGAAAACCTCGGAAAAGTGAAAGGCGCCGACGGCGAGCCAGGCAACCCCGGAACGCAAGGCGAAAAGGGCGAAAAGGGCGAAAAGGGGCAGGACGGCTCTGACGGTATCGGCATTGAAGATGTCAAAATCATCGACGGAGAACTTTACATCAAATTCACCGGAAGTGAGACCTACGAAAAGATCGGTTCCGTAAAGGGCGACAAAGGCGAAAAGGGCGACAAAGGCGAAAAGGGCGATAAAGGTGATACCGGGGCGCAGGGCGTCGGAATTGCTTCCATAGCCTTCGATCCGGAAACCGGAGATCTGATCCTCACCTACACGGACGAAACAACAGTCAACCTCGGAAGGATCCCGGCATGCAGACACCAATACGGAGAATGGCAGGTGGCACAGGAGCCGACCTGCACCGCAAACGGATACAGCACCCGTACCTGCACCGTCTGCCATTGGACGGAGTACAAAAGCACGAACGCCGTCGGGCACTCCTACGGCGACTGGGTGGACATCATTGCCACCTGTAAGGTGCACTGGCGGGTGCGCGTCTGCCTGGTATGCGAAGCATCTCAGGTCACGTCTGCCGCTCCCGTGGAGCATTCTCTGGAAAACGGCATCTGTAAGTTCTGCAAAACGAATTTCCACATAGATGAATACAACAGCACCTACGGCTATGAGTTTCTCGGCACGATGGAAAAAGGAGCCGCCAGGCAAGCCCTGTACCGCGCCATTGACGAGGCGGCTCGCGCCTTCCACATCCGCACAAGTCAGGACGTCGGGGAAGACCTTCTTGTCGCAACCGTTTCTTACGCCGGCTCCGGACTGACCGCAGAGGAAACCGCGGCTGTCTGGAAGACCTACCGGGACGACAACCCGCTCTATTACTGGATGTCGAATACCCTTTCCTATACGGACAGCACGCTGGATCTCTGCGTAGACCCGGCGTATGCCGAAGGCGCAGTGCGCGAAAGCTGTAATGCTCTGGTCTATCGCGAAGTCTATCGTTATCTCTCCCGCCTGACAGCGGGCGACACCGCCTACCGGAAAGCACTGGCATTCCACGATTGGATCATTCAGGCAGTCGATTACGCAAGTCTGGAGGACGGAACCCCTGAGACCGCCGCATACGCGCACAACATCCTCGGCGTGCTGGAACAGAAAGGTGCGGTTTGCGAAAGCTATGCAAGATGCTTCCAACTGCTTCTGAATGCCTCCGGCGTAGAAAACCTGTTTGTCACCGGGACGGCAGACGGCGAATCCCACGCATGGAATCTGGTTCGGTTGGATGACGGCAACTGGTATTGGTGCGACCTCACCTGGGACGATACCGGAAACCGCGCGGCGGACGGCGGAATCGGTATTCGGTACAATTACTTCTGCGTCAACGACACCGATAATACCAATCGGGCAGATGATAGAGGAATCACTTGGAACGACAGCAATTCACAAACCTTTCTGCAAAACCACACCTGGAATACAGAAAACGAATCTGCAGCAAGCTTTCTGTATCAACTGCCCGCCCGGAGCAGTAAGACCTTTGCGGACGAGGAACAGCTCCTGCTGGGAGAGCAGCTCCAAAGCGGCAATTGCATCGTCACCGTCATCGGCTACAATTGCGTGGAGCTGAAACTCATCTCCGGAGACGGAAGCGCAACTATCCCGGAAACCGTCTCCTACAAAGAAGTTGTCTACACCGTCGTCTCGGTTAACCATAGTTGCATAGCAGGCACGATTTCCGAAATTACCGTCCCGAAAACCGTTACCTTCGTTTGCGATCTTGCTTTCCATATAGATTCTTTGAAAAATATCCGTGTTGCCGAAGAAAATTCCCGTTTCTGCGACGTAGACGGCGTACTCTTTACCAAGTCCCTCTATTGTTTGATTCAATATCCGAGCGCCAACCCGCGCACCTCCTATACCATTCCCGAAGAAACACGGGAGTTGGCAAACCTGTCATTTGATAATTGCAAGCATCTGGAGGTTTTGACCATCGGTAAAAACGTAAGTATAGTCGGAATCGCCAACTGGGGAAATGGCTATCATAACGAAGCCCCCGATGGCGGTTTTGGCGGAAACATCATAAGTGGCGGCTTCAGCAGTATTTGGAATGCTCTTGCAGGAAGCAAAAATATCCAAATCCCGGAGGAAAATCAATTTTATCTGAATGACGGAATTGCCATTTACAGCAAAAACAAAGAAGCGCTTTATCTGATCACAGATAAAAGCCTCACCTCGTTCTGCCTTCCCGCCAATCTCAGATGGCTTGATTTTGCTTCAAGCAGCACCAATGTACTTGATGAATGCCCCTTACTGGAAACAATTTCGGTAGAGGAAGGGAACCCCTACTTCTGCTCCATGGACGGCATCCTGTATGATTTGGATGGTGCAAAGATCACCGGAATTGCATTTGTTCCAAGAAAGATCAAAGGCAGTCTGACACTTCCAAGCGGGTTGTCGAAGATTCGCAACGGAGCGTTCCAAGGTTGCTCCGAACTGACAACAGTCGTCATTCCGGACAGTGTGACAACCATCGAAGATTTTGCATTCTACGATTGCAAAGGACTCACAAGTGTCACCGTTCCGGGCAGCGTAACATCCATCGGAATTGCTGCCTTCCACGGGTGCACAAGTCTTGCAGGCATCTCCATTCCGGAGGGCGTAAAAGCCATTGAATCCGCTACATTCTACGGTTGTTCAGGAATGACAACAATCATCATTCCGGGCAGTGTGACAACCATCGAAGATTTTGCATTCTACGATTGCAAAGGACTCACAAGTGTTACCGGTTTGGGTAGCGTAACATCCATCGGAATTGCTGCCTTCCAAGGGTGCACAAGTCTTGCAAGTATCTCCATTCCGAAGGGCGTAACAAGCATCAGTCGTTATGCGTTTTTCGGTTGTGCAGGTCTTACAGGCATTACCATTCCGGACAGCGTAACATCCATCGGAGACTCTGCCTTCAACGAGTGCTCCAGCCTTGCAAGCATTACCATTCCGGACAGCGTAACATCCATCGGAGACTCTGCCTTCAACGAGTGCTCCAGCCTTACAAGCATTAGCATTCCGGATGGCGTGAAAGCCATTGAAGGTTTTACCTTCTCCAATTGCAAAAGTCTTACCAGCATCACCATTCCGGGCAGCGTAACATCCATCGGAAACTATGCCTTCAAAGAGTGCACCAGCCTTACAAGTGTCACCATTCCGGACAGTGTAACTACCATCGGAGAGGGTGCATTCTACTTTTGCACAAACCTTGCAACCATCACCTTCACCGGAACGATGGCACAGTGGAACGCCGTTACAAAAGGAGCCGAATGGAAGGATAGCACCCCGGCTTCCCTGAAAATTATCTGCACCGACGGAACAATCTGAGCCAAAACGACCAAAAAAAAGAACGGCAAAGAAAGAGCAGTCCGGCGGCGGGATTTCCCGCCGCCGGATTTGTTTTTGTTTTGCGGAGCCCGAATCATTGAAACGGCACTCGTTGGTGCCCCTACCGGATATACCACGAATCCTCTAACAAACGGGCGGGTGGCCCCTGCGCAGACTGCGCCGGCCTCCTACCGGGTTGGTTGAAATGGGAACGCCTGTGCACCGCCGGGAAATTTGCTTTTTGTTGCGGCATTTTTCCGGCTTTCGCCGGACGAAAAAATCCCG
>CAKSPO010000032.1 GCA_934481515.1 uncultured Eubacteriales bacterium | reverse complement strand
GTCTGAGTGACAAGACTTGAACTTGCGGCCTCTACCACCCCAAGGTAGCGCGCTACCAACTGCGCCACACCCAGATTCCAGCGACCTCGTTAGTATAGCACTTTTTTCAAGCCTTGTCAAGAGCTTTCCGGAAAAAAACGAGAAAAACCTGTAGTAGTGAATTCACTTTTACACAAAAAACAAATAAAAAAGTGCAAAAAAGGCTTGACAAATCATTTTATGTGTGCTATAATGGCTCCGTTATCCGAAGACAGCAGGTTTCCGGTAAAAGCATTGCTTTCCTGCCGAGGAGATAAATTGAATCACGGAATGTTGTTTCAATCTTTCTTCGCGGGACAGGTGCGCACCGGAAGAAGGATTTTTTTATTCGTCAAATTCAATCGGGAGGTGAAAACAAAATGCCCAGCAATTCCATTCTGGCACAAAAGCAGCAGCTCGTTGCTGACCTGGCAGAGCAGATCAAGAATTCCGCGGCAGGCGTAGTTGTCAACTATCAGGGAATTACCGTTGATAAGGACACCGCCATGCGGAAGGCGTTGCGCGAAGCCGGCGTCAAATATGTCGTCATGAAGAACACCATGACGGGCAGAGCCTGCGAGATGGTCGGTTACGGAGAGATGAAGCAGTATCTGAACGGCATGACCGCAATCGCAATCAGCGAGAACGATCCTGTTGCCGCAGCAAAGGTGCTGAAGGACTATGCCGACAAAGTGGAGTCCTTCAATATTCTTGCAGGATATGTTGACGGTGCTGTCATTGATGCCGCAGCGGTCAACGAGCTTGCATCGATTCCGAGCAAGGAAACACTCATTGCGAAGTTCCTCGGTTCTATCCAGTCTCCGATTTACAAGTTTGCATATGCCATCAAGGCAATCTGCGACAAAGAGAACGGCGGCGAGGAAGCCGCTCCTGCGGAAGCTTAATTTTACGGTTCCGCAATTGTTTTACGGGTGACGGTTCCCCGCACAGCAACCGAAAAAAACAAAAATACTCATTATATCTGGAGGGAAATAAAAATGGCATCCGAAAAGATTACCAATATTCTTGAAGAGATTAAGAGCCTGACCATTCTGGAACTGAACGATCTGGTAAAGGCTGTTGAAGAAGAGTTCGGCGTTTCTGCCGCTGCTCCTGTTGGCGTTGCTGCCGCTGCCGGCGCTGCTGCTCCTGCTGCTGAAGAGAAGACCGAGTTTGACGTTATCCTTGCAAGCTTCGGCGCAAAGAAACTCGACGTTATCAAGGTTGTTCGCGAGCTTACCGGTCTTGGTCTGAAGGACGCGAAGGATTTGGTTGAGGGCGCTCCGAAGGCAGTGAAGGAAGGCATTTCCAAGGACGAAGCTGAGAAGGTTAAGGCAGCTCTCACCGAGGCTGGCGCAACTGTTGAGATTAAGTAATTCGCCTGTCGCGATTTTACGTTTTGATCTGTCAAAAGATAGCCGAAAAAGATCACTGTGCATCACGCAGTGGTCTTTTTTCGTTGCAAAAGCGCACTTATGTTCCATAAAAGCATTGACAAACCGATGAAAAAAGGGTATGATGGTGATGCCAGACAAGCGAAAGAAAGGAAAAACAGATGGAATATACAATCTACAAAACCGTAAAGGGTGGGGAACAGCCGCTCCGCAAAAGCGCAACCGGCAGCTTTGAGAAGGATACGGAGACCGAAAATAATATTGTCAATATTGTTCCGGAAGCACAATATCAGACCATTGAAGGCATCGGCGGAGCTTTTACGGAAGCCGGCTCTACGACGCTGGATCGCCTGAGCCAGGAAAACCGGGAAAAGGTGCTCCGCGCATACTTTGATCCGGAAAACGGAAACGGCTACAGCTTTTGCCGGACACATATCGGCAGCTGCGATTTTTCTCTTGGCAATTACTCCTACGTTGAGGACGGTGATGCGGAGCTGAAAACCTTCTGCATCGACCGGGACAAAAAATCCCTGATCCCGATGATCCGCGATGCAAAAAAATACGGAAGCTTTCGTCTGATGGCATCCCCCTGGAGTCCTCCGGCATTCATGAAGACCAACAACGATATGAATCACGGCGGAAAGCTCAAGCCGGAATATTTTGAAGCATGGTCGGAGTATTACATCAAATATCTGGATGCATACCGCAAAGAGGGGATCGAAATCGATGCGCTCAGCGTCCAGAACGAAGCCAAAGCGGTGCAGACGTGGGATTCCTGCATCTACACGGCAGAGGAGGAAAAGAACTTTGTCCGGGATTACCTCGGCGAAAAGCTGAAAAAAGAAGGCAAGGAGCTGTACTTCTGGGATCATAACCGGGAGCGGGTCTGCGACCGAGCAAAGGTCATGTTCGGAGATGATAAGGCACGCAGCCTTGCAGACGGAATCGCGGTGCATTGGTACAGCGGAGATCATTTTGACGCTATGCGGATTTTCCATGATCTTTACCCGGACAAAAAGATCATTATGTCCGAATGCTGTCGGGAATACAGCCGGGGGGAAATGGACGCATGGGAAATCGGTGAATCCTATGCACACGAAATGATCGGCTGCTTCCGCAATTATTGCAACACTTTCTGCGATTGGAATATGTTGCTCAATATTCAGGGAGGCCCCAACCATGTCGGCAACTTCTGCGACGCACCGATCATGGCGGATACAGAGAACAACAGCGTGGAATTCCATTCCTCCTATTATTACATCGGACATTTTTCCAGATTCGTCCGTCCCGGCGCCGTACGCCTTGGCACCACGCAGTGGACCGACAAGGTGGAAACCGTGGCGTTTCGGAATCCGGACGGCACCATTGTTGCGGTTCTGATGAATCGGGGAGACGAGAACGTGACCTGCCATCTGCGCATTTATGACGACATCGTCCATGATATCGGCACCGAAGCGCACTCCATCATGACCGTTTTGATTCGCGAATCATTTTCACCGGACAGCATGAAGTAAGGGGCTGCCGCAAGTGCAGTCCCCATAGGGAATGATTCCTTTTTGGTTTGTCTGCTCGAACGAAGATAAAAAATGAAAGTCACAATAAGGGCAGTCTCAAAAGGAAAAAGCGGTTATTCGGTACCGAAAGGCAATGAATAACCGCTTATTTTGTTGCATGTTAAGTGACGACAAAAATCAGGGGCAAGAAGGGATATCATAACACTTCTTCTTTGTAGTTGGTTATTGCCGCCGCGAAAACCGCATTGCCGGAAGACTGTCGAAGAACTATGCCCGGACGGGCACTTCCGCGGCTACGGGCGTGTAAATGCCCCACCGTCGTTGCAGGGCATTACCAGCTGTAGTCGTTCAATATTCTTGTTTGGGCGGCTTTCACATACATAAAACGCGGGAGGACAACCGTCGGCTGTCCTCCCGCATGATATGACACCAATGTTTCTTCAGGTTCACTTTTGCTCCGGCACGGAATCATTTTCCTCAAACGAAAAGAGGTTCGGTTCTTCAGCGTCATCTTCTGGTGTGACAGGGGAAGGAGCGGCTTCGGTGCTTTCTGGGACGGAAGTTTCTTCGACGGGTGAGTTATCCTTTCCCGGAAGCGGGGAATTGTTTTTCACAATACGGCGGGCGCAACGCAAGATCCGCTCCCGGAGCCAGTAAGGCTCCACCAAACGGATATCCGCGTCAATCGACAGAAGCAGACCGAGAAATTTTTCAATGCTGTGAAATTCACAAAGATACCGGTTGTGCGGCTTTTTTGCCACAATGTACCGGCTCAGTTCCAGCGCGGTGAGCTTGTTGCGAATTTCCACCGTGGCGGAATAGGGAAGCTGCATCTGAATGACCGAAGCGTCGGCAAAAAGCTCATCCTTTTGCGCGTTGAATACTTCCGGCATATAAACATCGTCGTTGTCGGAGGAAAGAAGCACCGGGAGTACAAACGGGGCAGTATAATAGAAGCCCTTCCTGCTTGCATCGTAGGCGAGCGGCGCGTGCAGCTCCTTTTTCAGATAATCAAAGTCCCGCTGTGCCTGCCGGTGCGAAATTCCAAAGCGCTCCGAGAGGCGCTGCGCGTTCGGATATCCCCGCAGAGTCAGCTTCTTGTGGAGCCATTGAATCCGGATGTTTGCATTCATTGCGCGTCTCCTTCCGTGTCATTTTCCGTGGGAGTCTCTCCGCTCTCCGGGGAGGGGGCTGCATCTGAAGAAGGCGCCGGAGGATTGCCGAACATTTCCGAAGCAAGCGGCGCCAGACGCATCAGACCTGTCAGAGCGGCACCGAACGAGACCACCGCCCCGGCAAAATAGCAGAGAGGAATCTTCTGCAGGAAGAACGCAACCGGAAACGCGGCGGCAGTCAGGGAAGCGGCGGAAACGGAGAGCACGCAAAGGAGCAAATAAAACCGGGGCATCGGACGCCCAAGCGGAAAACGAAGCTCTTCGGTAAAGCAAAGCATTGCAAGAAGAAGCGCAATCTGTACCGTGACCTTGACCGGCGCGTTCATCTCCACCGAAAGATCAAAGTAAGAGTAGGCAACCCAAAGAATGCAGGAAATGACCGGTGCGATTCCGAGAAGCTGGAACAGCCCGGAGGTGCGTCCGTTCTTTCCGGAGAGCGCGCCGCTCCATAACAGGTAGACAGCGGACAGAAATCCGAGAACCGGGAACAGAATCCGGAAAGCACCGTCCGCAAAAAATACGGAACAGACTCCGAGAACGGCAAAACCGACTGCTGCGGGAATCCCGGAAAAAACGCCGGCATCCAGAGGAGAATAGCCGGCAAGCCGACTTGCCGGAAGAAGCAGGATGGCGGCAACTCCGCACAGTCCGCCTGAAATTGCGGCGGCTGCCGCAACGGCTGGGAGCCGTGCTCCGCGGACAAAGTAGTTGGTTCCGGCTTCCGGATTTCGCAGCACGGCAACCGTCATCAAGCCCATGGAGAGCAGAAGGCAGCCGGCGGAAATGATCAGAAGAATACGCACTGCCAAAAGGTGCTTGGATGTTTTTTTCATATTGTTTCCTTCCGTAAGGACGCAGAATTCCTCGAAAAATCAAACGCGCCTGCACAGTTTCCGGATTGTTGGATTTTCCGTGCGGAATTGCCCCATGATTCCCTTTATTATATAATATTTTTGTGACATATCCATTGCAAATGTGTGATTATTCATGCAACGGTTTATGAACAAATACAGACAGAAAGGAGAAAAAAGAAAAACGCAAAGAGAAAGTTCAGCAAAAAAGGAGTAAATTGTTGCACAACAGAGGAGGGAACTCTAACCGGTTTTGCAGTCAAAAACAGACCACTTTGTCGGTGTGAAGCATGTGAAGCCGGAAATTTTCACTTTCCACTGCTTTATTTTCTGCATTTCCTCTGAAACGCCCTGAATTTTGTTTATTTTGAACAATTACATGAGCAAAATAACATTAAAAATCTCTGTTTTGTAAATTAGAAAAAACTTGCAAACGTGGTTTCTTTCTGGTATAATATATAAGCTTGATATGCGATGAAGCGAGAGGTTGCCGTGGCGGGACGCTGCCAACGGGGAATTTTCGTGGAGTATGTCCGTTGAACCGGGCGAAAGGTGTTCACCGTACACGGGTCGAAAGGCACGGAAGTGAAAATCGGTGTTGCTTGCTTTTCCGGAATTTGCTCTTTCCAGATGCTGATGGAGAGAGTGAACTCCGCATTTTTCAGAAAGGCAATGGAACACACGGGTTCGTGTTGATGGTGATGCCTGCCTTGCAAAACGCGGGCCTGCGGACGAAACGTACATTTTATATTATAACGCTCCGCAGACAGGCGAAATCTTGATAAGGAGGCAAAAACAATGGCAGTAAAGGAGAAGATCAGAGTCAGACTGAGAAGCTATGATCACGTTCTGGTGGATACTGCGGCGAAGAAGATCGTCGAGGTTGCAACCAGAAACGGTGCTGAGGTTTCCGGACCGATTCCGCTCCCGACGGAGAAAGAAATCATCACAATTCTTCGCGCCGTGCACAAGTACAAAGACAGCCGTGAGCAGTTTGAGTACCGCACCCACAAGAGACTGATTGATATCATGAAGCCGTCCCAGAAGGTTGTGGATGCTCTGATGAGCATCGAACTTCCAGCCGGTGTTGAAATCGAGGTAAAAATCTGATATCAAGTGCCTCGGCAACGCCGAACAAAGACAACAGCCGAGTTGTTGATCCGGCGACGGGTCGAAATGATCGGTAACTTTGTAAGTCATGTTGGCGCTGCGGCGTCAACCAATAATTTACAGGAGGAAAAACGAAATGAAAAAGGGTATTATCGGTAAGAAAATCGGTATGACACAGATCTTCGACGAGGTCGGCAATGTCATTCCGGTAACTGTTATCGAGGCGGGTCCCTGCGCGGTTGCGCAGAAGAAAACCGTTGAAAAAGACGGCTATGATGCTTTGCAGCTCGGTTTTGCCGAGGTGAAGGAAAAGCATCTGACCAAGCCGGAAATCGGACACTTTGCAAAGGCAAACGTTCCGATGAAAAAGCACCTGAAGGAATTCCGTCTGGAGGATTGCTCCGCAAACGTCGGCGACTTCATCACCGTCGATACCTTCGCCGCAGGCGAAAAGGTCGATGTAACCGGTATGACGAAGGGCCGCGGATATACGGGCGCTGTCAAGAGATGGAATCATCACACGCTGTGCTCTACGCACGGCGTCGGTCCGATCCACCGTCAGGTTGGATCCATGGGTGCAAACTCCACGCCGTCCCGCGTTTACAAGAACAAGAAGATGGCTGGTCAGTACGGTAATGAACAGGTCACGATCCTCAACCTCAAGGTTGTCAAGATCGACAGCGAGAAGAATCTGATTGCCATCAAGGGCGCCGTTCCGGGCGCAAAGGACGGCATCGTATTCATCCGCGACTCTGTGAAAGCATAAGCGGAAGGGGGAAATCAACAATGCCAATCGTAAAAATCGTGAATATGGCAGGCGCAGAAGTCGGTGAACTGACGCTGAGCGATAAGCTGTTCGGTGCAGACGTAAACGGCGCTGTTCTCCATGCCGCAGTCAGAGCTTATCTGATGAATCAAAGACAGGGCACGCAGTCCACGCTGACCCGCACGGAGGTTTCCGGCGGCGGCAGAAAGCCCTGGAGACAGAAGGGAACCGGAAGAGCACGTCAGGGTTCCACCCGTTCTCCTCAGTGGACGCACGGCGGCGTCGCTCTCGGTCCAAAGCCCAGAGATTACCGCCTGTCCATGAACAAGAAGACCCGTCGGGTGGCGCTGTTCAGTGCTCTTTCCGATAAGGTTGCAAACGGCAATCTGGTGATTGTTGACCGCCTTGGCATGGAGGAGAACAAGCCTTCCACCAAGACGATGGTCGGCGTTCTGAAAGCATTCGGCTTTGAGAAGACCTACACCAAGACTTACAAGACCGTGACCGTCGAGGATGGGAAGCCGGTATACGGCACTGCCACCCGCGAGGCAGTCAAGCCTCAGAGCGCGCTGATCGTGCTGGATACGCTTGATGCGGCGGTAATCAGAAGCTGCAACAACATTCCGAATGCAAAGACCACACAGTGCACGACACTGAACGTTTATGACATTCTGAACGCAGAAAAGCTTGTGATGACCGTTGACGCGGTGAAGAAACTTGAGGAGGTGTACGCATAATGAAAACGGCTCACGATATTATTATCAGACCGATCATTACCGAAAACTCCATGGATCTTCTGAACGCAAAGACCTATGTTTTTGAGGTTTGCAGAGATGCCACCAAGCCGGAGATTGCAAAGGCTGTGGAGGAAGTTTTCAAGGCGGATAAGGTCAAGGTCGCAAGCGTCCGCACCATTAACATGAAGAAAAAGCCCAAGAGACTCGGTGTACACTTCGGTTACACGTCCGAATGGAAGAAAGCAATCGTCACGTTGACGGCTGAATCCGGAAAGATCGAGTTCTTTGAAGGTCTTAACTAAGAGTAGGAGGAAACGAAAATGCCTACAGTTAAGTATAAACCCACAACTCCGGCGAGAAGAAACATGTCTGTTCCTTCCTTTGAAGAGATTACCAAGTTTTCTCCTGAGAAGAGCCTGATTGTTACCAAGAAAAAGCATGCCGGACGCAACAGCTACGGCAGAATCACCGTTCGCCACAGAGGCGGCGGAAACAAGATCAAGTACAGAATCATCGATTTCAAGCGGCAGAATGCGAACGCTTCCACCGTTCTCGGAATCGAGTATGACCCGAACCGTACCGCTTATATCGCACTGCTTCAGGACACCGAGGGAACCAAGAGCTATATCGTTGCTCCCGAAGGGTTGAAGACTGGTGATGTGATTTATTCCGGCGCGGATGCGGATATCAAGCCCGGCAACACGCTTCCGATTGCAAACATTCCGGTTGGTACCATCATCAACAACATTGAGATTTACCCCGGAAAGGGTGCTCAGCTCGTCCGCTCTGCGGGTGCGATGGCACAGCTGGTTTCCAAGGAGAACAACGGTATGGCGCAGGTTCGTCTCCCCTCCGGAGAGGTCCGCTTCATCCGTCTGGACTGCAAGGCAACCATCGGTCAGATCGGCAACGTCGAGCATGACACGGTGAAGGTCGGCAAAGCAGGTAAGACCAGACACCGCGGCATCCGTCCTACCGTTCGCGGTTCCGTCATGAACCCCTGCGATCACCCGCACGGCGGTGGTGAAGGTAAGTCCCCGATCGGACATCCCGGACCGGTTACCCCTTGGGGCAAGCCTGCTCTGGGTTACAAGACCAGAAATACCAAGTCGCGTACCGATAAGTTCATCGTAAAGCGCAGAAATGCTAAATAAGGAGGGAATATCATATGAGCAGAAGTCTGAAAAAAGCACCGTATGTGGAAGAAAAGCTCTTCAACCGGATTTGCGCCATGAACGCAAAGAACGAGAAGAAGGTTCTGAAAACATGGTCCCGTTCTTCTACAATATTCCCGGAATTTGTCGGTCATACCATCGCTGTTCATGACGGTAAGAAGCACGTTCCGGTATATGTAACAGAGGATATGGTAGGGCACAAGCTTGGTGAGTTTGCACCGACCCGCACTTTCAAGGGTCATGCCGGCTCCAAGACATCCAATAACGGTAACTGATAGCAAGGGGAGGTAAATTTCAAAATGGAAGCTAAAGCTTATCTGAAACATGCAAGAATTTCCCCTCGCAAGGTACAGATCGTTCTGGATCTGATCCGCGGCAAGGACGTGGATACCGCTATGGGAATTCTCAAAAACAAACCGCGCGCTGCTTCCGAGCTGCTGATTAAGCTTTTGAACAGCGCAATCGCAAATGCGGAAAATAATTTCCACATGGATGCTTCTAAACTGTATGTTTCCGAGTGCTTTGTTTGTGCGGGTCCGACTCTGAAGAGAATCATGCCCCGTGCGAAGGGAAGCGCAGATCGCATCCTGAAGAGAAC
The DNA here is from genome assembly GCA_934481515.1 of uncultured Eubacteriales bacterium. GTDB lineage: Bacteria > Bacillota > Clostridia > Oscillospirales > CAG-272 > UMGS1865. Next base: position 13,109 of record CAKSPO010000032.1, on the reverse strand, counting down.
CAGCCATGTCACCATGGCGGTCAAGGAAAGAGACTGAAAGGAGGAAACAGCAGAATGGGTCAGAAAGTAAATCCTCACGGCCTGAGAGTGGGCGTGATTAAGAACTGGGATTCCAGATGGTTTGCAAAGGACGAAGTTTTCGGAGATACCCTTGTTTCCGACTACAACGTCAGAACGTATCTGAAGAAGGAAATGTACGCAGCAGGTGTTTCCAAGATCGAGATTGAGCGTGACGGACACCGCGTCAGAATTTTCGTCAACTGCGCAAAGCCTGCGATGATTATCGGTCGCGGCGGCGTGGAGATCGAAAAGTACAGAAAGAAGCTGGAAGCAATGCTCGGTATGCCTGTGGCACTGAACGTTGTGGAAATCCGTCAGCCCGATCTTGACGCTCAGCTGGTTGCCGAGAACATCGCAAAGCAGCTGGAGGGTCGTGTGGCGTTCCGTCGTGCCATGAAGATGGCAATCCGGAACACCATGAGACTGGGCGCAAAGGGAATCAAGATCAACTGCGGCGGACGTCTGGGCGGTGCGGAAATCGCACGCTCCGAGCACTACCGCGAGGGAACGATTCCGCTGCAGACGCTGAGAGCCGACATCGAGTACGGCTTTGCGGAAGCAAATACCACGTACGGCAAAATCGGCGTGAAGGTTTGGATCTATAAGGGAGAAATCCTGAACGAGGTCAACCGTCCCGGTAGTGCTCCGCGTCGGAACGACCGCCGTGACAACCGCGGTGAGCGTCGCGACAATCGCGGCAACGGAAACTTCCGCGGCGACCGTCGTGACAACCGTCAGGGCGGCAACTTCCGTGGCGACCGTCGTGACAACCGTCAGGGCGGCAACGGAAACTTCCGTGGTGAGCGGAAGGACAGAACTCCTAAAGAAGGAGGCGCGAACTGAACTATGTTGATGCCGAAAAGAGTAAAATTCCGTCGTGTACAGCGCGGAAGACTGAAGGGAAAGGCTTCCCGCGGCAACAAGCTGAGCAACGGATCTTACGGTCTTGTTGCGCTGGAGCCGGCATGGATCACCAGCAATCAGATTGAGGCTGCCCGTATTGCTATGACCCGTTATATCCGCCGTGGCGGTCAGGTCTGGATCAAGATCTTCCCGGATAAGCCGATCACCGAGAAGCCTGCCGAGACCCGTATGGGTTCCGGTAAAGGTTCGCCGGAGTACTGGGTTGCCGTCGTTAAGCCGGGCAGAATCCTGTTCGAAATGGACGGGGTTGCCGAAGATGTTGCCAAAGAGGCAATGCGTCTTGCCGGACACAAGCTCCCGATCAAAACAAAGTTTGTTTCCAAGAACACTGAGGCAAAGGAGGGTTAATCAATGAAAGCAGCAGAACTGAGAGCAATGTCTGCGGAAGCGCTTCAGGAGAAGCTGAAGGAGTTGAAGGCTGAGCTGTTCAACCTCCGCTTCCAGCATGCAATCAACCAACTTGACAACCCTCACAAGATGACTGAAGTTAAGCGTGACATCGCACGTGTGATGACGGTTCTTCAGGAAATGAAGAAAGAGGAGGCGTAAGTCATGGCAGAAGAAAGAGCACTGAGAAAAACCAGAGTCGGTCTGGTGGTCAGCGATAAGATGGACAAAACCGTTGTGGTTGCCATTGAAGATAACGTGAAGCACCCGATTTACGGGAAAATCGTGAAAAGAACCCTGAAGCTCCACGCTCAGGACGACGAGAACGCCTGCGGCGTCGGCGACCGTGTGGAACTGATGGAGACAAGACCGCTCTCGAAAACCAAGAGATGGCGCGTTGTCAGAATTCTGGAAAAGGCACAGTAATGTGTCTTTCCGGAATTCGGTTATTCACTCATTCGAATAGTAAATACGTCGTAGCGTATTGAATCAGTAGGAGGAAATCAAAGTGATTCAGCAGCAAACATTAATGAAGGTTGCCGATAACACCGGCGCCAAGGAACTGATGTGCATCAGAGTTCTCGGCGGTACGGGCAGAAGATATGCCAACATCGGTGACATTGTCGTTTGCGCAGTCAAGAAGGCAGCTCCCGGCGGCGTCGTCAAAAAGGGCGAGGTTGTCAAGGCAGTGGTTGTCAGAACTGTGCACGGCATCAAGAGAGCGGACGGCTCCTATATCAAATTTGATGAAAATGCAGCAGTCATCATCCGTGAGGACAAGACGCCCCGCGGTACCCGTATCTTCGGGCCTGTTGCAAGAGAGCTTCGTGACAGAGACTTTCTGAAGATTCTGTCTCTGGCTCCCGAAGTGCTTTGACGGAGGTAACGGACAATGGCAAAAATGCATATCAAAAAAGGCGATACCGTTGTTGTTCTCTCCGGAGATGACAAGGGTGTTCAGGGAGAGGTCATCGCAGTTTCTCCCGAAGAAGGTAAGGTTCTTGTGAAGGGAGCAAACATCATTCACAAGCATGTCAAGCCCCGCAAGCAGGGCGAAGCCGGCGGTATCATTGACGCAGAGGGAGCAATCTACGCTTCCAATGTGGCGCTTTACTGCCCGGACTGCAAAAAGGGCGTTCGTGTCGGCACCAAGGACGACGACGGCAAGAAAATCCGCGTCTGCACCAAGTGCGGCCACAAATTCAATTGAGGAGGTAGCAAACAATGGCAGCAAGAATGAAAGAACTGTATAAAGCTGAGATTGCTCCCGCACTCATGAAGCAGTACAATTACAAGAGCGTCATGCAGATTCCGAAATTGGACAAGATCGTGGTCAATGTCGGTGTCGGCGACGCAAAGGATAACGCCAAGGCGCTGGACGCGGTGCTCCGCGATCTCGGCATCATCACCGGTCAGAAGGCGGTTCCCACCTTTGCAAAAAAGTCCGTTGCAAACTTCAAGATCCGTCAGGGAATGAAAATCGGTGCCAAGGTCACCCTGCGCGGCGACAGAATGTATGAATTCATGGACAGACTCTTCAACTTCGCTCTGCCGAAGGTCCGTGACTTCAAGGGAATCAATCCCAATGCATTTGACGGTCGCGGTAACTATGCTCTGGGTCTGAAGGAGCAGCTGATCTTCCCGGAAATCGAGTACGATAAAATCGAAAAGATTCGCGGTATGGATATCTGCTTTGTCACCACGGCAAATACCGATGAAGAAGCCCGCGAGTTGCTCAGACTGTTCGGCGCTCCCTTCGCAAAAGCATAAAAGGAGGTAACAACGATGGCAAAGAAGTCTATGATTCTCAAACAGCAGAAGAAGCAGAAGTTCTCCACCAGAGAGTACAACCGCTGCAAAATCTGCGGACGCCCTCATGCATATCTCCGTAAATTCGGCATCTGCCGTATCTGCTTCCGCAACCTCGCTTACAAGGGCGAGATTCCGGGTGTGAAGAAGTCGTCCTGGTAATTTTCTATAACCCCCAACTATCGGCAGGAAATTAAACCAGCCGGTGCTCCCTGTACGGGGGCGCTCCGGCAGTCCGATTTAACCGCCGATATGCCGCCGGAATTCCGGCAGCAAGATCATTTAACTTGCATAAGGAGGAAAATAATATGCAAATGTCAGACGTTATTGCCGATATGCTCACAAGAATCCGCAATGCAAACAATGCAAAGCATCCGACGGTTGACATCCCGGCTTCCAATCTGAAAAAAGCAATTGCTGAAATCCTGGTCGAAGAGGGCTATGTGAAGTCCTATCAGATCATTGATGACGGTAAGCAGGGTGTGATTCGCATCACGCTGAAGTATCTCGCAGGCAAGCAGAAGGTCATCCGCGGCATCCGTCGGGTTTCCAAGCCCGGTCTGCGGATCTATGCCAGCTGCGAGGATATGCCCCGCGTGATGAACGATCTCGGCATTGCAATCATTTCCACATCCAAGGGTATCATGACAGGCAAGAAGGCAAAGTCGCTGAATGTCGGCGGCGAAGTCCTCGCGTTTGTATGGTAATCGGAACGGAGGTATTGAACAATGTCAAGAATCGGAAGAATGCCTATTGCAATTCCCGCAGGTGTTACGGTGACGCTCGGTGACAACAACACCGTTACAGTAAAGGGAAAGCTCGGCACGCTCACAGAAGCGTTCAACCACCGGATTACCATTGCGGTGGAAGGAAATGAAATTATCGTTACCCGCCCGACCGACGAGAAGGAAGACAGAAGCCTTCACGGTCTGACGCGGGCGCTCATTGCCAACATGGTCGAGGGTGTTACCAACGGCTTCTCCAAGAGACTGGAGATCGTCGGCGTCGGCTACAAGGCAGTGAAGCAGGGCAAAACCCTGCAGCTGTATCTGGGTCACTCCCTGATGCCCGGCTCCGGTCTCCCGCAGGCAAAGTACTGCATGAACGAGGAAGACGGCATCACGTTTGAGCTCCCGGATTCCAGCACCATCATTGTCAAGGGAATTGACAAGCAGAAGGTCGGTCAGACCGCCGCTGTCATCCGTGGCAAGAGACCTCCCGAACCGTATCACGGCAAGGGTGTCAAGTATGCCGACGAACATGTACGCCGTAAGTCCGGTAAAGCCGGTAAGGGCAAATAATCGAAAGGAGTGAAGTGACATGGTATCAAGAAAAGATGCGAATAAGGCTCGCCTGAAGAGACATAAGAGAGTCAGAGCAAAGATTTCGGGTACTGCGGAGCGTCCGCGTCTGGCGGTTTACCGTTCCAATGCGAACATCAGTGCTCAGATCATCGACGATGTGAAGGGCGTGACCCTTGTCAGCGCTTCCACTTTCGGCAAGTCCTTTGCCGCTGACGGCGGAAACAAGGCAGCTGCAAGAGAGATCGGTAAAATGATTGCCGAAAAGGCAATCGCGGCAGGTATCACCGAGGTCGTGTTCGACCGTGGCGGCTATCTGTATCACGGACGTGTATCGGAACTGGCTGACGGCGCTCGCGAGGGCGGCCTGAAGTTCTGATTTTCCGGTTTATACACTGTTCAACAAACTGAAAAAAGTTCATTGAACATTCTGGAGGAAAATATGGCAGAAAAATTCAATCCCGCAGAGCATGAGCTGAAGGAACAGCTTATTTCTCTGAATCGTGTTTCCAAGACCGTGAAGGGTGGTCGTATTGCCCGCTTTGCCGCGCTGATGGTTGTCGGCGACGGTGCAGGACATGTCGGCGTAGGTCTCGGCAAGGCTGCCGAGGTTCCCGAAGCAATCCGCAAGGGAATTGAGGACGCAAAGAAAAATATGGTGACGATTTCCCTCAAGGGAACGTCCATCCCGCATGAGGTCATCGGCGAATTCGGCGCCGGCAAGGTTCTTCTGAAGCCTGCCGCTCCCGGTACCGGTATCATTGCAGGCGGTGCGGTTCGTATGGTTCTGGATGCTGTCGGTATCAAGAACATCCGTGCAAAGTGCCTGCGTTCCAACAATCCTACCAACGTTGTCAAGGCAACCATGGCAGGCTTGAAGGAGCTTCGTACCGCGGAAGAAGTCGCAAAGATCCGTGACATCCCGGTTGAGAAGATCAAGGGTTGAGCAGAGGGGGTAACAAAATGATGAAAAAAGTTACACTGACAAAAAGCCTGATCGGCGCAAAGCCGAATCAGAAGGCAACTGCAAAAACACTGGGTCTGAACAAAATCGGTGACAGTGTTCTCCATGAGGACAACGCGGTTCTTGCCGGCAAGGTGAAAATCCTTTCGCACGTTGTTACGGTGGAAACCGTAGAAAATGCATAAGGAGGTAATTGCAGATGAAACTCCATGAACTTAGCCCTGCTGAAGGTTCCGCAAAGGCGGCTTGGCGCAAGGGCAGAGGTACCGGATCCGGTAACGGCAAAACTGCCGGCAAGGGTCACAAGGGTCAGAACGCGCGCTCCGGCGGCGGTGTCAGACCCGGCTTTGAGGGCGGTCAGTTCCCGATTTACAGAACCCACCCGAAGAGAGGCTTCCACAATCATTTCGCAGTCAATTATGCAATCGTCAATGTTGCGGATCTGAACAGATTCGTTGACGGAACGGTTGTTGATCTGGAAATGCTGCTGGCAGCAAAAATCGTTCGCAAGCCGATGGCAGGACTGAAGGTTCTGGGCGGCGGCGAGCTGAATAAAAAACTCACTGTGAAGGCAGCCGTTTTTTCGGCAACTGCCAAGGAGAAGATTGAGGCAGCAGGCGGTAAGGCAGAGGAGGTATAAGGATGTTTCAGACGTTCAAGAACGCATGGAAAGTCCCGGAGCTTCGGAAAAAGCTCATCTTCACGCTGGTTGTGATCCTTCTGTATCGCATCGGTGCGAACCTTTATGTTCCTTATGTCAATGTAGGTCTGATTTCTCTGTACAGCACATGGGCTTCCGGTAACGGTATTTTCGCATTTCTGAATATGCTGTCCGGCAGCGCCTTCAGCAACGGTACGATCTTCGCTCTTTCGGTCAGCCCGTATATCACGGCTTCCATCGTGATTCAGCTGTTGACCATTGCATTCCCCAAACTGGAGAAGCTCTCCAAGGATGAGGAAGGCAGAAAGAAAATTACCGCCGCGACCCGTTGGGTGACGGTCGGTCTGGCGCTGATTACGGCTTACGGTTATGTGAACCTGCTCGGAAATCAGGGATTTCTGACGGTTTCCAGAAACGGCAGCAATAATCCGGTCAACTACTACTTTGCCATGTTCGTTATGATTTTCTGCTTCTGCGCAGGTGCTTCCATTATCATGTGGCTGGCGGAAAAGATCAACGACCACGGTATCGGCAACGGTATTTCCATCATCCTGTTTGCAAACATCATCTCCCGTGTTTCCGCACGGGTGCAGGAGCTGATTAACATGGTTCCCGCAGGTGTTGCAAAAGATGCCAGCGCAAACGCATGGAATTATATCCTCGGTATCGTTGAGGTTCTGATTTCTCTGGCGCTTGCACTTGCCGCAATCGTTCTGATTGTGTGGTTTACCAACTCCGAAAGACGGATTAAGATCATCTACGCAAAGAAGGTGGTCGGACGCAAGATGTATGGCGGTCAGAAGACCAATCTTCCGCTGAAGATGAATATGGCAGGCGTTATGCCGGTCATCTTCGCAAGCTCGATCGTGTCTCTGCCTTCCATGATTGCAGCGTTCATTCCCAACACGGGATTTGCTTCCTTCGTTGAAAAATGGTTGGGAACCTCTACACCGATTTATATCATTGTGTATATTGCCCTGATTTTCGCGTTCTCCTTCTTCTACATTGCGATCTCCTTCAATCCGGTGGAGGTTGCAAACAATATCCGGAGCAACGGCGGTGCGATTATCGGTATCCGTCCGCAGGAAATGGCTCCGTTTATCAAGAAGATCCTGAATCGTGTGACGATGATGGGTGCAGTATTCCTTGCTGTGATTTCCGGAGTTCCGCTGATTGTGAGCGGAATCGTATCCGCCGCAGGCGGAAGCTTTACCAGTATCGCTTTCACGGGAACCTCTCTCCTGATTGCGGTCGGTGTTGCTCTGGAAACGGTGCGGGATATTGAAGCGCAGCTGTCGATGCGCAATTACAAAGGCTTCCTTGATTGATCCGAAATTCAAACGGAGGAAACTATGAATCTGATTTTACTGGGTGCTCCCGGAGCGGGGAAAGGAACCCAATCCGCGAAGATTTCCGAAAAGTATCATATTCCTGCTATTTCGACGGGGGACATCCTCCGTGCGGAACGCAAGGCCGGTACCGAGCTTGGTAAAGAGGCGCAGTCCTATATTGAGGCGGGACAGCTGGTTCCCGATTCCGTTGTGATTGGAATCATCAAGAAGTATATGGTGGAGCACAATTGCGAGAACGGCTTCATTCTGGATGGATTCCCGCGGTCGATTCCGCAGGCGGAAGCCCTGGAAGCGATGGGAGTCCGGATTGATGTGGTTCTCAGCATTGAGGTTCCGGATGAAAAAATCATCGAACGCATGAGCGGACGCAGAGTCTGCCCCTGCGGTGCATCCTATCATGTCAAGTACAATCCCCCAAAATCGGAGGATGTGTGTGACAAATGCGGCACGGCGCTTTATGTGAGAGCCGATGACGCGGCAGAAACAGTGAAGAAAAGACTGAACACATTCCATCGCGAAACCGAACCGCTCAAGGAATTCTATTCCAAGAAGGGGCTTCTGGTAACGGTGGAAGGGCAGGAAGCGGTAGCGGATACCACTGCACTGGTCTTCCGGGCTTTACAGTCTTTTGAGGCGTAAGCGAATGATTCATCTGAAAAATTCGACACAGATTTCCGCCATGAAGGACGCGGGTCGGATCACGGGCGAGGCTCTACTCGTCGCCCGTGATATGATCCGGCCGGGAATCAGCACCTATGAGATTGATCTGGCGGTTCGCCGTTATATCGAAAAATGCGGTGCTGTTCCCACGTTCCTCGGCTACGGCGGCTTTCCGGCAAGCGCCTGCGTCAGCATCAACGACGAGGTCATCCACGGGATCCCTTCCAAACATCGGATTTTGCATGAGGGCGACATTGTCAAGGTAGACACGGGAGCAACCTATCACGGGTATGTCGGGGATTCCGCAAGAACCATTCCGGTAGGAGAAGTCAGTGAAGAAGCAAAACGGCTGATCAAGGTGACACGGGACAGCTTTTGGGCAGGCATTGAGGTGCTCCGGGCGGGAAACCATCTGGGGGATGTCGGCGCTGCCATTGACGGTCTGGTTCGTGAGAACGGGTTCAGCACGGTCAAGCGTTATGTCGGGCACGGGATTGGGACGGAGATGCATGAATCTCCGGATGTTCCCAATTACGGAACGCCCGGAAGAGGTCTGCGCCTTTGCGCCGGTATGACCATTGCAATTGAACCGATGGTAAACATCGGTTCGGAAAATGTGATGGAGCTGCCGGACGGTTGGACTGTAAAAACCGCGGACGGAACGCTTTCTGCTCACTATGAAAATACAGTGGCGCTGACCAGCGACGGAGTTCTGGTTCTGACGGAAGTGGAAAAGGGCTTCTGATCACACACAAATTCATTTGGCAAGGAGGGATTCTTCTGGCACAGAAGGACGATGTAATTGAGTTTGAAGGTACGGTTGTGGAGGCTCTGCCCAACGCCTGCTTCAAAGTCAAATTGCCGAACGGTCATATCGTGACCGCACATATTTCCGGCAAGCTTCGCATGAACTATATCAAAATTCTGCCCGGTGACCGCGTAACCATTGAGGTCTCGGTCTACGACCTGACGAAGGGACGTATCACCTGGCGTGCAAAATAAGCTTTGCAGAATCAAATACAGCAAGAAAGGTATGGTAGAGACACAATGAAGGTGAAACCATCCGTAAAGAAGATCTGCGAAAAATGCAAGATCATCAAGAGAAAAGGAAAAATCATGGTGATCTGCGAAAACCCGAAGCATAAGCAGAGACAGGGTTGAGCAGAGACCGAAAATCAACAGAAAGGTGAATAAACAGTATGGCTCGTATAGCTGGTGTTGATATTCCGAACAACAAGCGCGTAGAGATCGCCCTTACCTATATCTACGGTATCGGCCGCAAGAGCGCAAAAGATATCCTTGCTGCGACCGGCATCAACCCGGACACCCGCGCAAAGGATCTGACTGAGACCGAGGTAGCCAAGTTGCGTGATGAGATTGAGCGTTCCTACACTGTAGAGGGTGACCTCCGCCGCGATGTTGCAATGAACATCAAGAGAATGGTGGAGATCAACTGCTATCGCGGAATCCGTCACAGAAAGGGACTTCCGGTGAGAGGTCAGAGAACCAAGACCAATGCAAGAACACGTAAGGGTCCCGCAAAGACCATTGCGAACAAGAAGAAGTAAAGGAGTGGCATAAAAATGGCAAAAGCTGTAGCAACAAAGAAAGTTGTCAAAAAACGCCGCGAGAGAAAGAACATCGAAAAGGGTTCCGTGCACATTCAGTCCACGTTCAACAACACGATCGTTACCATTTCCGACGTAGAGGGCAATACCATTTCCTGGGCATCTGCCGGAGAACTCGGTTTCAGAGGCTCCAGAAAGTCCACCCCGTTTGCAGCTCAGTCTGCTTCCGAAAATGCCGCAAAGGCTGCAATCGAGCACGGACTGAAGTCGGTAGAGGTTTTCGTCAAGGGACCGGGTGCCGGTCGTGAATCCGCTATCCGCGCGCTGGAGACGGTTGGTCTTCAGATCACCATGATCAAAGACGTAACGCCGATTCCGCACAACGGTTGCAGACCGCCCAAGCGCCGTCGCGTTTAATTATTCGTTGGAGGTACAAATATTATGGCAAGATATACTGGACCTGTTTGCAGACTTTGCCGTCGGGAGGGCACCAAGCTTTTCCTGAAAGGTGATCGCTGCACTTCCGGCAAGTGCGCACTGGACCGCAGAAACACTGCTCCCGGTCAGCACGGCGCCGCAAACAAGAAGATGAGAGAGTACGGTCTGCAGATGCGTGAAAAGCAGAAGACCAGAAGATACTACGGCGTTCTTGAGAAGCAGTTTGTCAACTACTTTGAAGAGGCAGACCGCAAAGAGGGTATGACCGGTGAAAACCTGATCTGCCTGTTGGAGCGTCGTCTGGACAACGTGGTTTACAGAATGGGCTTTGCCGCTTCTCACAAGGAAGCCCGTCAGCTGGTTCTGCACGGTCACTTCACCCTCAACGGCAAGAAGGTCAACATTCCTTCTCTGATTGTCAAGGCAGGGGATGTTATCTCCGTGAAGGAAAGCAGCCGCGATTCCGTGAAGTTCAAGGCTCTGGCTGAGTCTGCTGCTACCATGACCGCTCCCAAGTGGCTGGAGGTCAAGGCAGACGCTATGACTGCTACCGTTCTGGCACTTCCCGCAAGAGAGGACGTTGATTTCGATTTCAACGAACAGCTCATCGTCGAACTTTATTCCAAGTAATCCCGCCCGGATTTTCCAAACAACGCGGGAGAAGAATGGTTTTCCTCTTTTGCGTTCAACCCCATTGCACCGAAATAATATAAGGAGGTTTTATTTGGAATGATTGAGATTGAAAAGCCAAATATCACAACGGTTGACCTGAGTGAAGATGGTACTCGCGGTACCTTCATTGTGGAGCCGTTGGAGCGTGGTTACGGAATCACCCTCGGAAATTCCCTGCGCAGAGTTCTGCTCAGCTCTCTTCCCGGATATGCCGTTACAAGCATCAAAATTGACGGCGTTCTGCATGAGTTCTCTACAATTCCGGGCGTTAAAGAGGACGTTACCGAGATTGTGCTGAATGTGAAGGGCATTATTGCAAAGCTTCATTGTGCGGGTCCCAAAATGGTGATGATTGATGTGACCGGCGAAAGAGATGTGACGGCAGGAGATATCAAGCAGGATTCCGATATTGAGATTCTGAATCCGGAGCATCATATTGCTACCGTCGGAGAGAATGAGCGGTTCTATATGGAACTGACCTTTGGCTCCGGTCGCGGATATGTTTCTCAGGACAAGAATAAGCAGCAGCATACACAGATTCTTGGTATGGCGGCTTCTGCCCCGATCGGAACCATTTATACCGACTCCATTTACACACCTGTGTACAATGTCAATTACACGGTTGACAACACTCGTGTCGGAAACGTCACGGATTATGATAAGCTGACCTTAGAGGTGCTGACCAACGGAACGATTTCCGCGAAGGAAGCGATCTCTTTGGGTGCCAAGATTCTCAACGAGCATCTCAACTTGTTTGTGGATTTGTCTGATGAAGCAAAGAAGGCAGAGATCATGGTCGAAAGAGAAGAGACAATCAAAGAAAAGGTTCTTGAGATGACCATTGAGGAGCTTGACATGTCTGTGCGGAGCTTCAATTGCTTGAAGCGTGCAGGCATTGATACGGTTGAAGATCTGATCAGCCGTACCGAGGAGGACATGATTAAGGTTCGCAACCTCGGTAAAAAATCGCTGGAGGAAGTTATTCAGAAGCTTCACTCTTTGGGACTTGATCTCAAGAGAGAAGAAGAGTGAGCCGCGATTTCAGACGCACGGAATCTAAAACTTTTATTCGTATAGCAGAAGGAGGGACCGAAAATGCCCGGATCCAGAAAACTTGGCAGAACCACCGCGCACAGAAATGCAATGCTGCGTGGAATGGTTACCTTGCTGCTTGAGAACGGACAGATTGAAACGACGCTCACCAGAGCAAAGGAAGTTCGTTCCATGGCAGAAAAAATGATTACCCTCGGCAAGAAGAATACGCTTGCCAGCCGCCGCGCAGCACTTGCCTATATCACCAAGGATGATGTTGTAAAGAAGCTGTTCAGCGAGATTGCTCCCAGCTACGAAAACCGCAACGGTGGTTATACGCAGATCTTCAAGCTTGGTCCGCGCCGCGGAGATGCCGCAGAGATGGCGCTGGTAAAGCTTATCAACGATGCTCCTGCAGCGCAGGCTGCTCCTGTTGAGGAGAAGAAGCCCGCAAAGAAGACTACCAAAAAGGCCGAAAAGAAGACTGAGGAAAAGACCGAGGAGCCGAAGGCAGAGGCTTGAGCCTTTGTTGATGTTCCGAAAGCAACAGGCACCCGCCGCATTTCTGCAGCGGGTGCCTGTTGCTTTTTTGACGAGACGGCAATGGTTTTTTGTCGTTGCGGCGTCTGTGAAAAGCTTGTTGCTTTTTGGAAAAGCAACAGAAGAATCTTTGCCGTTGCGGTACCGGAGGAAAGGTAGCTTTCAATGGGAGAAGCTACTGCCGGAGCGGTTAGTGCCCGCCTTTGGTGGTTTTGCGGTCGAATGCAGGGTTGAAGGCGTAGAAATTGCGGCTGTCCAGGTGATCCTGCGTGATGCGGAGTGCGTCTCCGAAGCGCTGATAGTGCACGATTTCGCGTTCCCGCAGGTACCGCAGGGGATCCAAAACGTCCGGATCGTCGCAAAGGCGGATCAGATTGTCATAGGTCACACGCGCTTTTTGCTCTGCGGCAAGGTCCTCGCTCAGGTCTGCAATGACGTCTCCCTTGACGCCGATATATTTCATGTCGAATGGGATTCCTCCTGCCGAAAGCGGATAAACGCCGATGGTATGGTCGGTGAAATACGTTGCAAAGGGGGAAGCGGCGATTTCCTCTTCGGTCAGGTTCCGGGTCAATTGATGGATGATTGCCGCAATCATTTCCATATGCGCCAATTCTTCGGTGCCCAGAGAAGCATCGGAAATGTTCCACAGCGCAAATTCAGTTCAAAATCCTGCGTTTCGTGGGCTTTGGGTACATAGCTTAAAGACCTCGGACAAGGTGTTGAAGTACGGCGAAAATA
>CAKSPO010000031.1 GCA_934481515.1 uncultured Eubacteriales bacterium | reverse complement strand
TTTTTTGTCCGGCAGAAGCCAGATGCATAATGGAAAATGATCGGTTTTCGATGTCGGAAAGATTTCCATTGGGCGGAAAATGTCCGCAATGTAAAACAAATTTTCCGGCGGTGCACAAGAGTTCCGCTTTTTCCAAAGTCGGTAGGGGCGGGGTCAACCCGCCCGTTTGTGCGGGTTTTGCGGTACATTGGGTAGAGGCACCGACGAGCACCTTTTTAAGAGAGAGGTACCAGTACCACAAACAAAAAATCCGGCGGGGGAAAACCGCCGGGATAGTTGTGCAGATTCCTTAGAAGCGGGCGGGTAGACCCCGCCCCTACGAGGGAGAGGGGATTCCGACGTTTGACAGGAGCCGGAAACGGAGCGACAGATGGGGCTGGTTCGTGCAGTGGAAGCCGGGAACGGAATGAGTTGACGTAGACGATATAGATACAAGATTTGGTCAGAGAAAGCGTTTTGACGCTTTCGTCTGTAATATTTGGTCGGAGAGGGGGGAGCGGGTCTGATCAGTCCATGCTCTCGATGATGAAGGCTCCGCCGCGGCGGATTTCGATCAGAGCGCAGTTTCCGGTGATTTCATTGGAAACCGCCCACTGGTGGGTGCGGTTGATTTTTGCCTTTTTGAGCGGATATTTGCATCCCTCCAGCGAAACGCCCTTCAGCTCCTCGTCCACTGCGAGGACGGAAAAGAAGGTGTATTGGCTCCGCAGAAGGATCACACCGCTGTTCCGCACGAAGCGAACGCGGTTTTTTCCGTTGGTAAGGATGGCGGGAATGTGCTTCTCCCACAGGTTTTCCGCAACGGCGAGTGTGGAAAGCGTATGATCCACCCTTCCTTCCATACCGCCGATGAGGACAATCTCTTTGGCGCCGCGGGAGAGCGCGGTCTGCACTGCCAGCTGGGTATCGGTGTCGTCTTTTTCGGCGGGCGAACGGAGCACCTCGGCGCCTTCCGGAATATCCGGGCGGCGGAGCGTATCAAAATCTCCCACCACGATCTGCGGCGTACAGCCGAAGCGCTTTGCGGTCAGAAGTCCCGCGTCCGCCGAAAGAATCAGGTCGTCTTTTTCCGGTCGTTCAAGGACATATTCATCGTAGACCGTTCCGCCTGTGAAAATGAAAGCCTTCATGCGTTTGTTTTCCGTTCCTCCGCCAAAAGGGTATCCAGTGCCGCCTGCGGAGTCATTTCGGTCTCTTCCCGCGTTCCCAGATTCTTCAGACGGAGAACGCCGCGGGCGCATTCATCCCCGCCCATGACGATGGCGTGGGAAAAGCCTTCCTTTACCGCGTATTCCAGCTGTTTTCCGAACTTTCTGGAACCGATATACATTGTAGATACAATGCCCGCGTCGCGCAAAGTATCGGTCAGTGCGGTATATTTTTCATACGGAACGTCGTCAAACCGGGTGACCAGCACCTTGACCCGATGCCCGAAGGTTGCGGGCACGAGGTTGTGCGTGACGAGGAAGTTTTCCAATGTGACGTCGCCCATGCCGTAGCCGACGCCGGAAATCTTCGCATTCCTGACGAAAAGCCCGACCAGATTGTCATATCTGCCGCCACCGAACATGGCGCGGTTGTTTTCCGGTGCGTTGTCAAAGACCTCGAAAACCGTTCCGGTATAGTAATCCAGTCCCCGGATGATGCCGAAGTCGAATTTGCAATAAGGCTCCAGATGCATCTTTCCGAGCATCTCAAACAGCCGCCGAAGCTCCTCCGCGCCGACGGAACCGGGGCAGAGCGCCGTTGCTTCCTCCACGGACATGGTATACAGGGCGTCGATTTTTCCGATCTGTTCTGCGGACAATCCCAGTTCCGAAAGCTCTTTTTCGTACGTCTCGCGCGGGATTTTGTTTTTGCGGTCGATGACCTTGGAAACAAGGCGGCTTTCCTCCTGACTCTTGCCGGTGATGGTGCAGACGACATCGTTGAAGAACCGGCGGTTGTTGATCCGGACGGTGAACATGGTCTCGTCCGCTCCGAACGCCCGCAGAATCCGGATGGCGCTTTCGATGCACTCCAGATCCGCCTCAAAGGTATCGCAGCCGAAGATGTCCACGTTCAGCTGCCAGAATTCCCGCAGCCGTCCGCGCTGGGTTGCCTCGTACCGGTACATATTGGGAATGGAAAACCACTTGAGCGGGAAGGTCAGCTCTCCCATCCGGGCGGCAACCATCCGCGCCACGGTGGGGGTCATCTCCGGGCGGATTGCCAGGCGGCGGTTTCCGCGGTCGGTGAAGTTATAGGTCTGCTTGTCGGCAAGTTCTTCTCCGCTCTTGGCGGCGTAAAGTTCCAGCGATTCCAGCATCGGTCCGTTGTATTCGTCAAAGGCGGCATTTTCCAGCTCCCGGCGGATCACGCCGAAGAACCAGTTGCGCAACCGCATCTCTCCGGGGTAAAAGTCCCGTGTTCCCTTATAAGGCTGCATCGACAGCTTTTCGCTCATTTTATTTACCTCATTTCCGATCGTTTCCGCGCTCTCCTGCGGGGCGGCGGAATTTCTTTTTTTATTGTATCATACGGATATGCTTTTTGCAAGCCGTTTTTTGCTTTTCGGACACGGCTTTTTCTTCCCTGGCGATTATCTCCGCGTTTTTCCGGAAAGAATAGAGGTGGATCATTCTGTTTTTGGGGGTACGCTATGGGAGAGAGAAAAAAGGTGATTGTCATTGGCGGCGGGGTTGCCGGCATGACCGCAGCAATCTATGCGGCAGAAGCGGGGTTTTCCTGCGAAATTTTTGAAAAGCACGACCGCCCGGGCGGAAATCTGACCGGCTGGCGGCGGGACGGCTACACCATCGACAACTGCATCCACTGGCTGACGGGGTCTCATCCCGGCAGTCCGCTTTACGGAATGTGGCAAAAGACCGGAATGCTTTCGGATACGGTTCCTCTGCACCGCGCACCTGTTTTTTATGAAAGCGAGTGGGAGGGAAAGCGCCTTGCGCTGGATGCTTCCCCGGAGAGGACGCGGCGGCGGATGTGGGAGCTTTCCCCGGCGGATCACCGGGAGATTGACCGGTTTATTGATACCGTGCTTGCCGTGATTCCCTGGATGACGGGGGGACGGATTCCGGAAAAGGCAAAGCTTTTGCCGCATCTTCCGGATCTGCTCTTTTACCGCAGAACCGATCTCTATTCGCTTGCCGACCGGTTCCGGCATCCGCTGCTGCGGCTTCTGATGACGGATTATATCGGCGGGGAGTTTTCCGCAGTGGCGCTGATTGCGGCGTATGCGGCATTTGCATCCGGGAACGGCTCCGTTCCGGCGGGTGGTTCTCCTGCGGCGGCAGAGCGGATGCGGCAGGTCTGTCTGCAAAACGGATGCATATTCCATACGGGCTGTGCCGTCCGGCGGATTGTGGTCCGGAACGGAGTTGCCACGGGCATTCTGACGGAGGACGGGACGTTCTTTCCCGCCGACGAGCTGATTGCCGCCTGCGACCCGCAGGTCACCTTCGGAAGGCTTCTTCCGGCGGAGTGGATGCCGCAGGCGATGAAGGAGCGGTTGAACCGTCCGGAAATTCCGGGCTTTTCCAGCATTCACGCCGCCTTCTCCTGTGACCGTCAGGCGCTTCGTCCCTTCGGTACCCGCATCATTTCCGCTCCGTATTTTTCTTCCCGGAGCGGCGGCAGACTTCCGGTGCGGGAATTTTCCGCAGAGCCGACCTTTGCGCCCCCCGGAAAGGTTGTGTTGCAGACACTGGTCTTTCAGACGGCGGAGGAAAGCGCGGAGTGGATTGCTCTTGCAAAAAATCCGTCCGCTTACCGGGAACGGAAGGCACTCGTGGGAGAGCAGATGCGGGCGGTAATCGCGGCGCAAATTCCTGAACTTTCGCAGAGCCTGCGGTTGCTGGACGTCTGGACACCTGCCACCTATGAAGGGTATTTCGGCAATCCCGGCGGCGCCTATCTTTCCTTTGCCATGACACCGCGCACGCCGTTGTCAAAACTCCCCCGGCATACGCCGCATGTCCGGAATCTGGTGCTTGCCACCCAGTGGCTGACCTCTCCCGGCGGACTGCCTTCGGCTGCTCTGGCAGGGAAGCGGGCGGCAGAGGATCTGTGGGAGGAGGGATCTCTGCTCCCCGCGGAAAATCCCGCGGGAGGGCTTTCTGCCTCTCCGCGAAGGGTCGGATAAAACGGTGCGGTGTGAAAAACGCAGAATGCGTTTTTCACACCGCTTTTGATATTGATCCCGGCGGGGAAGAGTCCTTGCTTTTGCCGCCGGAAAGATTGAAAAACAAAAGGTACGGGGGAAAAGAGAAAAAGACATCCGGAACCGCTTCCGAAAAGCCGGTCTGCACTCCGGTTTTTCGGAAGGGTGCTGAAGCATCGGGCTTTTGAACAGCTCCTTTTCACATACCGGAAAATGCTTTATTGCTTCTCAAAATTCCGGAGCTGTTCGATTTCCTCTTTCCGGATGCTTGAATGCACCCGCCCGGCAATCTCGTACACGTCCTGCATGGTAATTTTGTGTGTTCCATTCTCCGAAATGGTCTTTCGGATTCCCTCCATTTTCAGCTTTTCGCAAAATCCCGCAATGTCCGCTCCGCTGAAGCCGTCTGTCATTTCCGCCATCCGGGAATAGTCCAGCTCCTCTGCCGGTACCCCTTTCAACTTGAGTTCAAACAGCTTTTGCCGCGCCGCGCAGTTGCGTTGGTGGAATTACAGGGAATTGTCTTGGCTCTTTTCAAACAGATCGGCGAGGCGGCGGCAGGCGGCATACAGGTCCGCAAGTCCCTGTCCGAGGTTTTGTGCGTCAAACGCATGGAGATAATTGTCCGCTTCCAGGGTAAAATCGCCGCGGTAGCCGATTTCCTTCAGCGCACGGACGATCGGGGGAAACTCAATCTGCATGGTAAAGGGCAGTTGGTGGTTGTCGTGCCACCGGTCGTTGTCGTGAATGTGGAGCGCCTGAAGGTGGTCGGGTCCCAGTGCGTGGATCATCTCCACCGCCGAGGTATGCAGACCGCGCATTTCGGCGTGCCCGATGTCAAGGCAGGCAACGAGAAACGGATCGTTCACCGCGTCCAGATGCGCGAGGAAGCTTGACGGATCACTGCATGCGGCGGGGCTTGCCTCGTTCTTTGCATCGTCCCAGTTCCACATATTCTCCGTTGCGATTTTCACCCCGCACGCCTTTGCGAAAGGAAGCAGGGAGAAGTACATCTCCGCATTTCTCTGCGGATCGCTGTTGTTGTCCGGATGGATGACGCAGATTTTTCCGCCCGCTTCCGCAGTGCACTCAATTGCCCGTTTCAGATACGGCTCCATGCCGGGAACCTTTGACGGGAACGGCGCATGCGACTGGTTGCAGACAATGCCGTGATCCAGCCCGATCTGCTTCAGCTTTCTGGAAAAGGCGAGGTAATCACCGTCGTAGAGCGGATGGTGCTTCGGGACGATCCGTTTTTCACCCCAGTCGTAGTTTGCCATCGGGAACATGGAAAAATCCCATGCGTCAAATCCGGCCTCTGCCACCAGAGCCACTGCCCGTTCTTCGCCCACCATGGAGGATGCCACCTCAATCGGTGTGGATGTCTTCATTTTGTACTTCTCCTTTTTGATTTGGTTTTATTTTTGTTCGATATTTCTTTCGCGTACAGCAAGCAGAATGCGGCATTCCGAAAAACGCGGTTTTACGGGGTCAGTTCCATTCCAGAAGAACGACCGCATATGCCGGCAATGTAACGGAGTCTGGGGGCGTGCGCAGTTCCTTGGTCTCCCACGTTTCCCCGTCGGGCAGAAACGTGGAAAGCGTCAGATGTTTTCCGTGCGTATTCCGGACGGACAGGGGCAGGGTAAGCACGTTCCCGTTTTCCGGATCAAAGCGGGCGATCAGTAAGCCGTCTGAGGTGCCGTTCGAAGCCGCAAGCACGGAAACCGACGTTTCGTCCGTTTCGGATGCGGTCTCCGTACCGAGCCGGTAAAGGTCGCCGTAGGCTTTCAGCGCGAAATACGACGGTTTCGGATCGGTCTTGTAGGTCTTGTCGTGGTGGTATTTTCCCTTGCTTCGTTTGAAAAGGCCGTTGAACGGGGTATTGAAGCGGGCATCGTAATAGGTTGCGATGGCGTATCCCGCCTTTTGCAGTTCGCACATTGCCCGTCCGGCAAACGCCGCTCCCCGGAGATCCGAAATGATCCGGTAGGCGTTTTCCATGTCGCCCCAGTCGGTGACGTAGCTCCACTCGGTGATGAAGAAGGGAAGCCCCTCATATCCGTATTGCCGGAGCAGTCCGCGCGTGTAGTCGGCGCGTACTGCGATCTGCTCGACGCTGTGAAAGTAAGTGTGGAAGGAGAAGAAGTCCATGGGGGCGCGTTCTCCGCCTGCCATATATTCAAAAAATCCGTGGGTGAAGCTGTCCTGCGTATACCCGGTGGCAGGACCTCCGATTTTAACGTTCGGGAAACGCTTCTTGAGGTAGATCAGGGTATCTTTGAAAAGCCTGTAAAACTCCTCGTAGGTTCCCATCCACATATGTTCAAGAAATTCCGGCTCGTTCCAGATTTCGAAGTATTCCACGCCGTCAATCATGCCGTCTGCCCAGCCCTCCGTATAATGGCGGATGATGCCCTCGCAGATTCTTGCCCACTGGTGATAATCCTTCGGCGGGTAGATGTATTTTTTGTGCGGTCCGTTTTCGATGCTGACGCCGAGACGGTAAATGACCTTCGTCCCGGTTTCCCGGATGGCGCGGATGTAGAGGTCAGTCATCTCAAAGTTATAGGATGCGGGGCATTCGGGGTCTGCGTCAAAGCATTTGAACACGCAGGGAATGTCCACAAACTCCCCGGCTCCGTACGCGCCCTCGGTATCGTGAAGGCGGGAATACGGGATGCCCGCTTCGCGGAACCACTTGGAGGAATCGTACAGAAACGAACCGGACTGCGGTCCGTTATTGACACCGTGAACCGGACGCAGAGGCTCTTTCTTCTCGGAAAAATCAGCGCGGATGAACATAAAAAGTCACGCTCCTTTTTATCGTGATTTCTTTTGAAGAACGGGAAAACGTAACCCGAAGTCACAGAGTGCTCCGTACGGAGCCGTGCCGTTGGCTCGATACAGATGGCAGGCGGCGGTTGGGTTCGTTTTACCCGCTGTATGCAAAGCGGCAACAGGTGCCGGTTCTGCTTTATCAGAAGCATACCACGGCGGTAGCGGATTGTCAACGGAAAATACCGCTTCCGCGCAAAGTCGAAAAAGTTTCGTGCAAAAGACAGCCCTTATTTCTTCCCGCTTTCCTCCCCGTCCTTTCGCGGGGGGATCTGCGGGTCGATTTTTGCGGACTCGCGCAGGACGAACGTGGACGGAATCGTGCAGGGTTCCGCATCACCTCCGTTGATCCGTTCCATCAGGACGCGAACCGCCTCCTGACAGATCCGATCCGTGTGCATGTCCACGGAAGAGAGGGGAGGATCCAGATATTGCGATTCCGGGAGATTATCCATTCCGATGAAGGCGATGTCCTCCGGAATGCGCAGACCGTGATCCCTGGCGCACCGCATGGCGCCGATTGCCATGGAATCATAGGCACAGAGTACTGCACGCGGAAGCTTCGGGGCGGAAAGAAGCTGTTCCATTGCCCGGTAGCCGCCCGCTTCAAAGCGCTCCGGCACCACGCAGACCCAGCGTTCCTCCAAGGGAAGTGAGAACTTCCGGACGCAGGACAGAAAGCCCTGCCGTTTTCCTTCCGTCAGGGATTCTCCGAGAAAGCCGACGTGCCGGATTCCCTGCGCGGCAAGGCAGGAAAACGCCTCTTCCATCCCGGGCAGAAGAGACACCCGGATGCCGCCGCTTCCGATGGTTACCGTCGGAATTTCCGTCTTTGCGGATTCCGGTCCGGAGGAGATGTTGATGATCCCGTCCACTGCCGTATACTTTCCGAAGTACTCAAGGTATGCCCGCTCCCGCTCCGCGGAAAAGTCCGTTGTGGCAGCACAGATTTCACAGGGATAAGAGGAGAGCAGTTTTTGCAGCTCCAGAAGAAATCCGTTGTAATACCGGCTTTCAAACTCCGGGGAGAGAATGGCAATCACCAGCCGCGGATATTTTGCATTGAAAAATTTTTTGAAGCATCCGTTCTCCCGCGCAATCCGGAAGATTTCCTCCCGCGTCTCCTCATGCACCTCCCGGCTCATGGAAAACGCTTTGGAAGCCGTGGAAACGGACACATGGGCAAGCTTTGCAAGCTTTGACAGGGTCAGCATCCGCCATCCCTCCTTTTTGTTGTATCTATTATACAAAGAACCGAAAGAAAAAGCAAGCCCCGGATTCCGAAAATTTTTCGGTCGGAAGTCTCTTTACCGGACGGCGACATCATGCTACAATAAAAAGGCAGACAGATGCTTTTTCTGTCAGGGTGACAAAAATCAAATCACGCACAAGGAGACTGTTTTCCATGAAAAACCTGCATTTTGATCTTTCCGAGCCGGTCGGCGATTTCAAGCCGATGAATGCGGTCAATAACGGACCCTGCCATGTCCGGTACGCCGGCGACCAATGGAGAACCAACCTGGAAGCTTACCGGGATGCCAAAATCCCTTTTGCACGCAATCATGACGCGGCGTTCTGTTCGACCTACGGCGGGGAATTTACCGTAGACATTTCCGCCGTTTTTCCGGACTTCGGGGCAGACGTCGACGATCCCGCATCCTATGATTTTGCCTGCACCGATGAATATATTGCCGTCACGCTGGAAGCCGGAACCGAAACCTTTTATCGGCTCGGGCAGAAGATCGAACACGAGATCCGCAAGCATCATACGCTTCCGCCGAAGGATTTTTTCAGGTGGGCACAGATTTGCGAACACATCATCCGGCACTACAACGAGGGCTGGGCGAACGGGTTCCGTTACAACATCCGGTACTTTGAGATCTGGAACGAGCCGGATCTGGATGCGGACGACGCCTCCAACAAACGAACCTGGGGAGGAACGAAGGCACAGTTCTTTTCCTTCTATGAAACCGCCGCAAAGCATCTGAAAAAATGCTTTCCGGAATGCCGGATCGGCGGTCCCGCACTGGCGGGAAACGAGGCATGGGCGGAGGATTTTCTTGCCTACGTGAAAGAAAATAACGTTCCCATGGACTTTTTCTCCTGGCATGTTTACTGCACCGCACCGGAAAAGCTGATTGCAAAAAACAACCGCATTCAGGCGCTTCTGGATCGGTTCGGGTTTTCCGACCGGGAGAATATACTCAATGAATGGAATTATATCCGCGGCTGGGAAGAAGACTACGTGTATTCTCTGGAGCAGATTCATGCTCTGAAGGGGGCGGCGTTCACGCTTGCCTGCATGACAGAGGCGCAGAAATCCACCATTGATCTGCTGATGTACTACGATGCCCGTCCCTCTGTATTCAACGGTTTGTTTGACTATTATACCTACCGCCCGCTCAAGGGCTACTATCCGTTTTACTGGTTTGGTCAGCTGTATGGCAGAAAGGAAATCCGCTGTGCGGGCGAACCGGAGCACCTCTACACCCTCTGCGGTTTAGATGAAAACGGAAAAACATTGACGCTCCTCACCAACTACAGCGATGACGAGCATGCGCCGGAACAGTCGGTGCGTCTGGACTTCGGCAGACCCGGAACCTATGAGGTATATCTTTTGGATGAAACGCACGACGGAGTACTTATGGAGGTGACGCGGGATCTGACCTTCCGCATTCCGAATCATACCTGTCTGATGCTCCTGGAGAAATGATGTTCAGACAAAATACAGAAGAAAGCGAGAGCTTTATGAAAATCCTGCATTTTGAGCTTTCCAAGCCGACCGGCGATTTCAAGCCGATGAGCGCCGTGAACAATGGACCTGCGTATGACCGGAATGCGCTCTGCTTCAAGGACAGAACCAATTTTGACACCTATCGCGCCGCAAAAATTCCGTTTGCCCGCAACCACGATGCTTCCTTCTGCCCGGAATACGGCGGGGATTTTACCGTGGACATTTCCGCCATCTTCCCGGATTTTGATGCGGATGTCAACGACCCCGCGTCCTATGATTTTGCCTGCACGGACGAATACACGCTTGTCACGCTGGAAGCGGGCACCGAGACCTTTTTCCGTCTCGGTCAGCGGATCGAGCATGAAATCCGCAAGCACCGCACCCTGCCGCCGAAGGATTTTGGGAAGTGGGTGGAAATCTGTGAGCACATCATCCGGCACTACAATGAGGGCTGGGCGAACGGATTCCATTACAACATCCGCTACTTTGAAATCTGGAACGAAGCGGACAACGAGACGGACGACGCTCCCGTCAAACGGACGTGGGGAGGAACCCGGGCACAGTTCTTCGAGTTCTATGAAACCGCCGCAAAGCATCTCAAGGAGCGGTTTCCTGACCGTAAGATCGGCGGTCCTGCGCTGGCATGGCGGGAGGACTGGGCGGAAGCGTTCCTGAAATATATGCAGGAGCACAACGTACCGTTGGACTTCTTCTCGTGGCATTTCTACGGAACCGAGCCGCGGGAGATGATTGAAAAAGGAAATCGCCTGCATGCCATGATGGACCGCTACGGCTACGGAGATGCGGAGAGTATTTTGAACGAGTGGAACTATGTCGCTCCGGAGGAAATTCATCCGTTTACCGATTCCGTGATGCAGATACACGGGCTCAAGGGGGCGTCGTTCGTCCTTTCCTGCATGGCAGAGGCACAAAAATCCAGGATCGACATGCTGATGTACTACGATGCCCGCCCGGGAACCGTTTATAACGGACTGTTTGATTTTTACTCCTTCCGCCCCCTCAAAAGCTATTATCCGATTTACTGGTTCGGTCGGCTGTACGGCAGAAAGGAAATCCGCTGTGCGGACGAACCGGAGCACCTCTACACCCTCTGCGGTTTAGATGAAAACGGAAAAACATTGACGCTCCTCACCAACTACAGCGATGACGAGCATGCGCCGGAACAGTCGGTGCGTCTGGACTTCGGCAGACCCGGAACCTATGAGGTATATCTTTTGGATGAAACGCACGACGGAGTACTTATGGAGGTGACGCGGGATCTGACCTTCCGCATTCCGAATCACACCTGTCTGTTTCTCCGTGAAAAATAAAGGAGAAACGCATGGCAGCACTTTATATCGGTATTATCCTCTTGTTCCGGGTGGTGCAGGCGGTCTTTTCCAAGCGCTCCAGCAATGAGGTGCGGGGAATCCCTATGGTCATCGGCTACAGCGCCTACCGGATGCTTTTGTCCGCGCTTATGGCGATCCCTCTGCTTCTGATTGTCGGGAACGGCTTCCGGATGCCGGGGCTGACGCTCCCGATTGCGGCGTTTTCCGGTGTCATGCTGTTTTGCTCCTCCATGTGCAGTATCTTCGCCATGAAAACCGGAAGCGTCAGTCTGTGCTCCCTGTTTGCCACCGCGGGACTGCTCATTCCCTGCTTTGCGGGCATCTTCCTGTTCGACCAGCCGATTCACCCGATGCAGTGGGTCGGCATCGGAATCTTTTTCGTTTCCGCCGTACTGCTCATCGGAAGCTCCCGCAAAATCTGCGCGGGCTTCGGTAAAAAAACGGTTTTCCTTCTGCTCGGCTCTCTTCTGTCCAACGGCTGTACCATGCTGGCACAGCAGATGTTTACAAGGTATGTCCCGGACGGAGACGTCAGCATGTTTTCCTTCCTTTCCTTCGGAACCATTGGCCTTCTCTGCACCGTTGTTTTTGCGTTTCTTTGTCTCCGCCGCCGGGAAGGCGGAATTCCGACAGACTGGAAGCTGAACAAGGTGCTTCTTCTGTGCGGCTTTGCGCTCGCCGTTGCCGTGTTTGTCATCAACCAGCTGGCGACGCTTTCCACCGCACTGGTATCCCCGGTCGTGCTTTTTACCTTCATCAACGGCGGGGACATGATGATTTCCACGCTGGTTGCGGCTCTGCTTTACCGGGAGCGCCTGACGCCGCAGTCCGTCGCAGGTGTTCTTTGCGGCGCGGTTTCCCTGATTATCGTGCAGGCGTTCTGATGCCGGAGCTTGGTTTTTCTTTGGGGTACGGTGTACTTTTGCGCCGCACCCCTTTTGTTTTTCGATGCGGAAAGAGGAAGCTTTTTGCACAAAATCAAAGCTTTTTGGAACTGTTTTTCTATAGACAGTTTTGCCGGAAGGCTTTATAATGGATTTGTAGATCACCGGGGGAGAGAACCCCGGCATCGGGAGGATTCAGGATGAAAAAAGATACAGTAAAAATGGGTGTCATCGGACTTGGCAACCGCGGTTCCGGTCTGCTGGGAGGCGTTCTTCTGGACATGAAGGATGTGGAAATCATCGGCGTTTGCGATCTTTATGCGGATCGCGTGGAAAAGGCTTGTGCCATGACGGAAGAGAAGACCGGAAAGCGTCCATTCGGTTCCGTGAAGGCGGAGGAGATTCTGCAGATGCCCGCGCTGGATGCCGTTCTGGTTTCCACCTCATGGGAGACCCATGTGGAGATTGCCGTGGAAGCGCTTCGCCGCGGAATTCCCACGGCGATGGAGGTCGGCGGTGCCTACAGCATTGAACGGCTGTGGGATCTGGTGCGCGCGCAGGAGGCAAGCGGAACGCCCTTCATGATGATGGAAAACTGTTGCTTCGGGAAAGAGGAGCTGCTTGCGACCTCTCTTGCCCGGAACGGATTGTTTGGAGATGTTGTCCATTGCCACGGCTGCTACGGTCACTACCTCGCGGAGGAAATTGCCGGCGGAAACATCAACCGTCATTACCGCCTGCGCAATTACCTTACCCGCAACTGCGAAAACTATCCGACGCATGAGCTGGGACCGATTGCAAAGCTGCTCAACATCAACCGCGGGAATCAGATGGTCTCTCTTGTTTCGGTCGCGTCCCGCGCCGCGGGAATGAAGGAATATATCCGGGAACATGCGGAGCAGTATCCGGATCTGGTCGGGAAGGAGTTCCGGCAGGGGGATATCGTCAACACGATCATCACCTGTGCGGACGGCTCCACCATCTCTCTGCGGCTGGATACCACTCTGCCGCGCTCCTATGCGCGGGAATTTACGGTGCGCGGAACCCGCGGACTGTATGAGCAGGATACCAATTCCGTTTTCCTCCTGGGCGACCGCGAGTATTGGGAGACCCAGCAGTATTACCGCGACAACATCGGAAATGCCGCCCGCTTTGAGGCGGAGTACCTTCCCGCTGTCTGGACCCACATGACCCCGGAGGATCTTGCCGCAGGACACGGCGGAATTGACAGCATTGAGTTCCGGGCGTTTGTCAATGCGCTCAAAGAGGGGAAGGAAATGCCGATTGACGTTTACGATGCCGCCGCATGGATGAGCATTACCGCGCTCTCTGCGGCATCCATTTCCGCAGGAGGCGCTCCGCAGGCAATCCCGGACTTTACCGGCGGGCTCTGGACCGTCCGCCCGTCCCGCGATGTGGTGGAATTGCCCCGCATCTGACGGCAAGACGGATATTTACAGTTACCTGCTTCTTCAGAAAGAGAGAAAATTATGATTCAGACCAAAATCGTATCTTCCCTGCAGAAATGCTTTCCGGACGAAGTGCCGGAAAAATTCCGGACGCTGACGAACATCACCATGCTCCGGAACGAACGGCTGTTCTTTCAGCTTCTGATCCGTGCGGATCGGACGGAACCGGCGTTCCGGACAATCCTGCATCCGGAAATCCGCGGTGCTCTGTCTCCTTTTTGCACCCTGCGCACGGTGGAATCGGTTCCGGTTGCCTACCCTGCGCCGGAGCACCCGGACGACAACTATCTGCGCACGGAGCCGGGACTGTACCCGGACGTTCTGGAACCGCTTCACTATCACGGAAGCGTCGTTGTTGCCCGCGGACAGCTCCGCGCTGTCTGGATTGAGCTGGATCCGAAGGGGGCGCTTCCTGGCGGCAGTTATGAAGCGGAGATTGTGCTGACCGACGAAAGCGGCATCTGCGTTGCGGCGGAGCATCTCACGGTAGAGGTCATTGATGCCGACCTTCCGGAGCAGACCATGCTCCTGACCCAATGGTTCCATTGCGACTGCCTCGCCAATCAGTATCATTGCGAGGTCTGGTCGGAGGAGCACTGGCGCATCATCGAGTCCTTCCTCCGCACCGCGGTGCGCAACGGGATCAACCTGATCCTGACACCGGTACATACGCCGCCGTTGGATACCGCCGTGGACGGGGAACGGCTGACCACGCAGCTGGTGGACGTGACGCTGGAAAACGGAGCTTATCGCTTCGGGTTTGAACGGCTGGACCGCTGGATTGATCTGTGCGACCGCGTCGGAATCCGGTATTTTGAAATCGCACATCTCTTCACGCAATGGGGAGCGGAGCATGCGCCGAAAATCATGGCGGTCGAAAACGGCATTTACAGGCAGATCTTCGGTTGGGAGACCGATGCGACGGGAGCTGACTATGTCGCATACCTGCGTGCGTTCCTGACGGCGTTCCTCTCGCACATGAAGGCGCGGGGGGATGACCGCAGGTGCTTCTTCCATATTTCCGACGAACCGAACGAGCGCCAGCTTGCCTCCTACCGCGCGGCAAAGGAAACCGTGGCGGATTTGCTGGAGGGGTACCCTGTGATTGACGCGCTGTCCGATCTGTCCTTTTATCAGAGCGGCGTGACCGAAACGCCGATTCCCGCGTCCGATGTGGTTTCGGAGTTCATCCGGGCAGGTGTTCCGGGCCTTTGGACGTATTACTGCTGTGGTCAGACGAAGGACGTTTCCAACCGCATGATTTCCATGCCGCTGTGGCGGACGCGCTCCATCGGAATGCAGTTTTACAAATACGACATTGTCGGATTTCTGCAATGGGGATACAATTTTTATAACAACTGCCTTTCGGCTGATGCGATCAATCC
This sequence comes from uncultured Eubacteriales bacterium, assembly GCA_934481515.1. Taxonomy (GTDB): domain Bacteria; phylum Bacillota; class Clostridia; order Oscillospirales; family CAG-272; genus UMGS1865. The sequence goes on along the minus strand of CAKSPO010000031.1, from coordinate 9,119 downwards.
CTATCTGGATGTTTGCGGGGAAGCCTGGGTACCGGGCGGAGATCCGTTCTCGGTTTACCCGGCTCCGGACGGGAGCGCGTTGGAATCCGTCCGCATCTGCTCCTTCTATGAAGCGTTGCAGGATTGCAGGGCAATGAAGCTGGCAGAGCGTTATTACGGAAAGGAAGCCGTGGTGGCGGAGCTGGAGCGCCTTTTCGGCGGTGAAATCCGGTTTGACCGCTGTGCAAAGGATGAAAAAACGCTGTTTTTCCTGCGGGAGCGTATCAACGAAATGATCCGCGATGCCGGCAGGGAATGACCGCGACCGCCGGTGCATTTTTTGAATGGATGCAACCATTGCAGACGATTGCAGGCAGCCTCAAAAATTCAGATTGCTTTTCCGTGGCGGAGAATCGACGCTTCCCGGACAAAAAAGAAAAGGGGCTGTCCTTCGACAGCCCCTTTACCGGTTTTTCCGTTTTTTTGGAAAAGCCCTTTTGTCTCACTCAAAAGTGCAAACTCCTGTTTTCAAAACAAAAGCTGCCGCAAATGGGCCTTTGCAGCCCTGTTTGCGGCAGCTTTTTTCTATCGGCTTTTTGTCTCAGTTCTTTTTTCTCGAACCCTGGTAACCCTTGTATTCTGCGCCCTCAAAGTAGGAAATGCCGCCACGGCAACGCTTCAGGTAATCCAGCGCCGTCAGCTGTGCGGTCCACTCCATGTCATCGTAGTGTACGGGATCATGATAGCCCTCAATGTCGCAGGCTCCCTCAAAACCCGCCTGCAGAAGAATGGTGAACACCTCTGCCCAATTGGTGTCCCCGAAGCCAGGGGTACGGTCCCACACGAACGGATGTGCCGGATGCAGCCCGTGCTCCCGGAGGACATCCCATGCGATCATGCCGTCCTTGCCGTGCACGTGCACGACCTTGTGCGCCCATTTGCGGAGCTGTGGGATCGGATCTACCAGTCGCCGCATCTGATGGCTCGGCTCCCATTCCAGACCGAGTGCGTCGCTATCCACTGCGTCAAACATCAGCTCCCACGCCTCCGGGCAGAACGCGATATTGTGGCTCCCACCGTTCCAGCCGTCGCCGCAGTTTTCGAATCCGATCCGGACACCGCAGTCCTCTGCCAGTCTGGAAAGCGGCAGGAACACTTTTTTGAAATCCGCGATCTGTGCGGGAACGGAGCGGCTCGGATCCCCGCCGGCGAACAGGCAGACGCGGTTACAGCCGAACAGGTACGCGTTCCGGATCAGCTCCTCCGCGCCGGCGCGGATATTTTCGTCGAACATTGTGTTTCCGTACAGGGCGACGGCGGAAATGCTCCTGCCGTCCAGCGCTTCCAGAATCTGTCCGGAAAATTCTTTGATCCGGATTTCTTTCCCGAAGCGCTTGCCGAAGTCCAGCTCGTAGCACTCAAAGCCTTTCGGATTGAGCTGACCGATCATATGCACCGCCATTCCGGCAGGAATCAGGGTGCCGATTTTAATATCGAACATTTCCGTTTCTCCGTTGTTCTTTCAGAGGGGATGGTCTTATGCCCACGACATGGTGGTCGGTTTTTCCTCCGTAATGATGACGTTCTTCAGGAACGCGACCGCTTTCTGCAAGCCTTCGTCGATGGTCATCAGGCTGTCCTCGTGCTCGATGGAGAGCACACGGTCATAGCCGCACAGGCGCAGGTTGGAAACAAGGTCTTTCCAATAAGTCTCGCCGTTGCCGTACCCGACCGTGCGGAAGACCCATGCACGGTGAATTTCGTCGCTGTAGTGCTTGGTATCAAGAACGCCGTTCTTTGCCGTGTTGTACGGATCGATCTTTGTGTCTTTTGCATGTACGTGGTAGATGGCTCCCGCCAGTTCACGGATTGCAGCCACGGGATCCATGCCCTGCCAGATCAGATGAGACGGGTCGAAGTTGGCGCCGATGACGGGACCCACCGCCGCGCGCAGACGCAGCAGCGTCTCCGGATTATACACGCAGAAGCCGGGATGCATTTCAAACGCGATGTGCGGGACGCGATGCGCTTCGGCGAAGGCACCGGCTTCCTTCCAGTAGGGAATCAGTTTTTCCTCCCATTGCCACTTGAGGATGGTGCCGAAGTCATCCGGCCAGGGGCAGGTGACCCAGTTCGGATATTTTGCTGTGTCGCAATCGCCGGGACAGCCGGAGAAAGTGATGACGGTATCCACGCCCATCTTTTCCGCCAGCAGAACCGCGTTGCGGAAGTCTGCGTCGTACTGCGCCGCCATTTCCTTGTTCGGGTGCAGCGGGTTTCCGTGCGCGGCAAGCGCGCAGACCGTCACGTCGTATTTTTTCAGCGTGGCAAGAAATTTTTCATACTTCTTTTCATCTGCCAGCAGTTCTTCCGGGTTGCAGTGTGCCTTTCCCGGATATCCTCCGGCACCTAACTCTACGGTGTGCACTCCAAGTCCGGTCAGAATCTGCAAGGTTTCCTCCAGGGTCTTTTTGCCGTACAGGTTTGCAAGAACACTCAGTTTCATCTCAGTATCTCCTTTTCCGAATGGATTCGGATCCGTTTCCTCATTACGGACATCCGTCCTTCAGGTATATCATACCATTTTTTCTCCCGGATTGCAAGCGGAAAGTGCGCTTTCCGGTCTGCCATCCTGCACAAATTTTTTGCGTTTTTTTGTGCAACCCTCTTGTATTGCTTCGGAATGTATGCTAAAATAAAACCTGATTTACCGATGGAAGGAAGGCGTTTCGGATGATTACGGATCTGTTTGGAAAAAAGCGGTACAAGGTCAACCTGCATATGCATACGACCCTTTCCGACGGCAGAAAGACCCCGGAGGAAGCCATTGCGCAGTATCGTGCCGCAGGTTATGATGCGCTGGCGCTGACCGATCATTGGCACTACGGAACCAAACGCTATTCTGACAGCGGGGTGCTGATTCTTCCGGGTGCCGAATACAATATCGGCGGCAGGTATGACCCTGCGGGCGTATTTCACATTCTCGGTATCGGTGCGGAGCGTGCTCCGTCCGTGACGCAAAGCATGAGTGCCCAGCAGATCATTGACGGCATTCACCGTGCCGGGGGAATGGCTGTGTTGGCGCATCCCGCATGGTCGCTCAACACCCCGGAGCAGATTCTTTCGCTTGCCGGGGTCGATGCCATTGAGGTTTACAATTCCGTTTCCGGCGTGCATCATTCCCGCCGTCCGGATGCCTCTCTGCTGGTGGATTTGCTCGGTGCTTCGCATCGGTATTATCCGTTGCTTGCCACCGACGATACCCATTATTACGACAATGATGCCTGCGTCGCCTTTTGCATGGTGCAGGCGGAGGAGCTTTCGGTAAATGCTTTGACGGATGCCGTCCGGAAGGGGAATTTTTACGCCTCCGAAGGACCGGAGGTGCATCTTTTGCGCGACGGTGACGGGTATACGGTTCGTTGCTCTCCGTGCAGAGAAATTCTGTTTCTTTCCAACAGCGTGTTCTCCCACCGCGTGTTTACCGGGGAGGGTCTGACTGAGGTGCACTATGTTCCGCAGGAGGAAGAATTCTACCTGCGTGCCGAGGTTACGGACGCTGAGGGAAGGAAAGCATGGACGAATATTCTGTTGCCCGAACAGACGGAAAAAGGAGTTTGAAACCGGAAAATGAAGATCGGATTTGTTTCGCTCGGATGCCCCAAGAATCAGTTGGACACCGAGGTCATGCTACACGAGGTTCTGGAGGCAGGATATGAGATCACACCGGAGGAAATCGACGCGGATGTCATTATTGTCAACACCTGTGCCTTTATTGAAAGTGCAAAAAAAGAAGCCATTGACAACATCCTGGATGTTGCGTGGCTGAAAAAGAACCGTCATCTGAAGGCGATCATCGTCACAGGGTGTCTGGCGGAGCGCTACGGAGAGGAAATTTTCAAGGAACTTCCGGAGGTGGATGCCGTCCTCGGCGTCGGAAGCATTCACCATATTGTGGAAGCGATCGAAGCGGTTACTGCCAAGAAGAAAAATGGCTCCGGGCGCAAATTTTACTCTCACGACGACCGGGATACGGTGCAGCTTGGCGGCGACCGGGTCATTACCACGCCGGACTACAGTGCCTATCTCAAAATCGCGGAGGGCTGTGACAACCGTTGCGCCTATTGCGCCATTCCCTACATCCGCGGCAGATTCCGCAGCCGTCCCATGGAGGATCTGATTGCGGAAGCCAAACAGCTGGATTCCCTTGGGGTGCGTGAGCTGACCGTGATTGCACAGGACATTACGCGCTACGGCGCGGATCTGTACGGGAAATATTCCTTGGCGGAGCTGTTGCACCGGATTACGGAGGAGACCTCCATCCCGTGGGTTCGTCTTTTGTACTGCTATCCGGATAAAATTACGGATGAGCTGATTGCCGAGATCCGGGACAATCCCAGAATTCTGAAATACATGGATCTGCCGCTTCAGCACATCAGCGACCGGATGCTCCGTGCCATGAACCGGCACGGGGACAGCACCACCATCCGCTCGGTTCTGGATCGGCTGCGCCGTGAGATTCCGGGCATCGTCATCCGTACCACCTTTATTGTCGGCTTTCCCGGAGAGACGGGGGAAGACTTTGAGGAGCTGTGCGCGTTTGTCAAGGAACAGCGGTTTGACCACGCCGGCGTATTTACCTATTCAAGAGAAGAAGGAACGCCCGCATACGATTTGCCGGATCAGATTGACGAGCAGGTCAAGCAGGATCGTATGGATCTTCTGATGCGCGAGCAGATGCAGATCAACGAAGAACTGAACCGGGAAAAGATCGGTCAGGTCATTGACGTTCTGTGCGAGGATTACGACCCTGCGGCAGAAATTCACTTCGGAAGAAGCGCCGCGGATGCGCCGGAAATCGACGGAAAGGTTTATTTCCGGAGTACCGAGCGGATCGCGCCCGGTACCTTTGTCCGGGTCAAGGTGCGGGAAGCCGAGGACTATGATCTGGTCGGAAATCTTGTGACAGCCGAATAAATCCGGCATGCCTGTCCCTTGTAATCAATCAATACGTAACCGAACCTTACGTGGAAAGAAGGATTTCATGATGAAAATGAACCTGCCGAACAGGCTGACCGTTCTGCGGCTGATGATGGTGCCCTCCTTTGTCTTTATTATGATGGCGGCAGATGTGCTGTGGACCAATATTGCAGGACTGTTGCTGTTCTGCGTTGCCTCTCTGACGGATATGCTGGACGGTAAAATCGCCCGCAAGCGCGGTCTGGTGACGGATTTCGGAAAGTTTTTGGATCCGCTGGCGGATAAGTTTATGGTCATCGGAGCACTGATGGTCTTGCTCTGGCGCTTTACCACGGACGGAAACACCAGCCTGATTTTCCGGTATATCTTTTTCTGGGCGGTATTGCTGGTCATTTTCCGTGAGTTGGCGGTTACCTCCATCCGGCTGGTTGTTTCCGGAACCGCCGGCATTGTGGTCGCGGCGACCATGCTGGGGAAAATCAAGACCTGCACACAGATTGCCTGCGTGATCGCCTGCATCGCGGAGCGGATTTTCTATCGTTACATTCCTGCGCTGAATTTTTTGCTGGATATTCTTCCGCTGTCCTTCTTCAGCACCTGCCTGATGCTGTTTTTCACCCTTTGGTCTGGCTTTAACTATCTTCGCTCTTATTGGAAGTACATGGATCCGGAAAAATGAGTTTTTCCGGCCGGGGAGAAAACCCTGCGGTTTTCACGGAATCATATATCTGTCGGCAGAGAGGGTTTCTCTGCCGATTTTGATATTCAGAGGCAGGGAGAAAACCAAATTCCCGGCGTTGCACAGGCGTTCCAATTCCCACCAAAACCGGTAGGATGCAGGCAAAGCCTGCGCAGGGTCAACCCGCCCGTTTGCAAGGGGGCATGGCATATTGGGCAGGGGCACCAACGAATATCGTTCCGTTGGTTTAGTTTTCCGCATTGCAAATGGAAAAACAAATCCGGCGGGGGAAATGCCGCCGGGATGTTGGTTCGGATTCCTTAGAAGTGGGCGGTAGACCCCGCCCCTACGTGGAATTAAAAGATTTTTTGTTCAGCAGAAGCCGGAAACGTAATGGGTAAATGGGATTTTTCATCCGTCGGAAGCCGGGGGCGGAATGAGAAAGGCTTGTTTTGCAGGAGGAGGTTCCGCGTTAAAAGAGCTGAATGATCCAGAGGATGACGCCGTAGACGGCGCCTGCAAGGGTTCCGTAGAGGAGCACCGGACCGGCAACGGTAAAAATTTTGGCTCCGACGCCGAGCACCGGTCCTTCCGCACGGCTGTCGATGGCGGGAGAGACAACGGCGTTTGCAAAACCCGTGATCGGAACCAGCGTTCCGGCACCGGCAATTTTGGCGATTTTGTCAAAAATTCCGCATGCGGTCAGAACGACCGCCAGAAAAATCAGCGTCACCGACACCATGGCTCCTGCGTTCTCTTCCGGCATCCGGCAGAGATTCCGGTAAAGGTCTCCGAGTCCCTGCCCGATGGTGCAGATGCTGCCGCCGATCAGAAATGCAAACAGGCAGTTTTTCGCCATGGGGGAGTGCGGTGCGTGTGCGTCCGCAAAGCGTTTGTAGGTATCCTGATTCATGTTCATGTGCTTTTTCTTCCTTTCCTTGTTTCTGCATTCAGTATTTCCCGGAAAAGCAAAATCATGCGGTTGACAATGCGGCAGAATGGGTATATACTTATCATAGCATGCAGACATTGCGGACGGCGTGTCTGCGGCACAAAGAAAACAGCTTATTTTTTGAAACGGAGTACGGAAACATGGGATGGAATGAGTTTTGCCGGAATGTCCGGAGATTTACCGACCGGGCGGCGGATAAGATCAACCGTTCTGCCGACATTGCCGCCCTGCAAATGAAGCTTACCATGGCGGAAAAGCGGCTGGACGATGCTTACAGGGCGCTTGGGCGGATTGCCTACCGCCACTTTACCGAGGATGCCGATCATTCCGAGGCGGTTCGCGCGGCGGTGTCGGAGGCGGAGCAGATCTGCCGGGAGATACAGGCGCTCCGGGAGCAGATCGCTTCCGCGAAGAAACGCGCGGCGGAAGCGGATGCCGCCTTTGCGGAGGATTCCTCCGAAGCTTTTGACGGGGATGCCGGTGAGACCGGCACGGACGGTTCCGAGGATGCCGGCGCTACGGAGCCGGAGAACGATGCGGGCGCGACGGAGAAGGAATCCTCTTTTGTCCCGGAGGAAGCTGCCGCGAAGAGTACTGCGGAGGCGGAGGAGATCATTTCGGGAATCGAAGAAGAAAAATAACGGTACCGAAGCGTTCGGTGCGGCTGGAGGACGTATGAAATTATCGTTGGTGATCTGTGTATACAATACGGATCCTGCCTATCTGCGGCAGGCGTTGCGGAGCATTGCGGATTCGACGCTGACCGATTATGAAATCTGTCTGGTGGATGACGGCTCGGCGCAGGATTATTCCGCGCTTGCCGAGGAGTTCGGCGCCCGGCTTTGCAAAACGGAAAACGGCGGGATTCTGCATGCGCGGATAGTGGGGGTCGGGATGGCGACCGGTACTTATACCGCGTTCTTTGACAGTGACGATACGACATCGGTCGATTATCACCGACCGATGCTGTTGCGGGCGGAGGAGACCGGAGCGGACATTGTCATCAACGATTGGGCGTTCCGCACGGAAAAAGCCCGCTATTTCTGCCCTCGGGATCGCACACTCTCTCAAAACCTTTGGGAGGAGCGGGACGGGATTCTCCGGCTGTTTGCGTCGCAGGGGGGGCGGGAGCATTCCTTTTATGTGACGTGGAACAAAATTTATCGGACGGAGCTGTTGCGCCGGTCGATGCGGGAGATTGAAACGGGTCCGCTCGGTCGGGAGAGGGTTTCCTTCGGGGAGGATGCGCTGATCAATTTCTATGCGTTTCGCGAAGCCAGGCTTCTGACAAACGTACATACCGGGTATTATTTTTATCGGATTCATGCCGCGCAGTCGGTCAATATTGTCAGCCGGGAGCGGCTGGAGGCACAGATCCGGTCGATGGGGCAGATTCTTGCCCTGATGTGCTCCGGCGTCGGGAACCGGTCGGGGAAGGAGGAGATTCTGGTTGGCCTGCGGCGCTGGCAATGTCTGATGTCGCGGACGCATTATGCGCATGCGCGAGCGGGCGGCTACCGGGAACTGTACCCCCTGATCTGTCAGGCGTATGCCGTGGAAAAACTGCAGAAACCGATGTGGCGCGACAGCTCGGTCTATGCCGGGACGCGCCTTTTGCCGGAGAATTTTGAAGAGATCGACCGTGCTCTCCTGGCGCTTTTGCGCGCGGGCGGAAGTGTTTCTGTGATTCTTCCGAACCGGAAGGGGTATGCTGCCGACACCTTGCGCCGCTGGGAGGCGGAGAAAATGATTTCCCCTCCGGCACCGGAAGCGGCGGAAACGTGTGTCCGGATTCCGAAGGCGGAATTTCGTTTCCGGAACCGGGTGATTCATCATCCGGTGGTTGCCGGAATCGGGATGCTCCTTGTTCCGAAGGGATCCCGTCTCCGCGCGTTTCTCAAGCGAATCCTTTGATCTTTTTTCGGACAGTGTTTGGACCGCGGGCAACGGAAACCGTAAAAAGGGCTGTGAAAAAACTCATTTTGAGTTTTTTCACAGCCCTTTTCCTTGGAAACGGGCGGGTTGTACGTTGTTTCTCTTGACAGTCCACCCGCCCCTACGTGTGAGAGGATATTCCGACGTTTGACGGGAGCCGGGAGCGGAATGTGCAGTTGGAATTTTTTCGCCCGGTGGAAGCCGGAATGGAATGGAATGAAAAAATGGGAATTCTGTGTCCGGCGGAAGACGGCAGCACCATGACAGACGGGTTTTGTTTGTGCGATGGAAGCCGGAATGCAAACGGGTTTTTATTGTTTTACGGATGCCGGAAAAAATGTTCTGCCGGAATGGCAAATGACCGGAAAGGAAAACAACTTTTTTCGGTGTCGCACAAGCTTTCCGGTTCCTTCAGGTTGGCAGGGGGAGATGCATTGAAAAGTCTTTCGCCGGACGGCAGTCGGGATCTGCCGATGTTTCAAGAAAAGGCTCCTCGGAGGTTTTTTCGGAATCTGTCGCTTTTTGCGAAAATTTCTATCAATTATTTTTCCTGTTTTTTTCAAAAAAACTTGACTTTTCAAAAATATTGTGCTA
>CAKSPO010000030.1 GCA_934481515.1 uncultured Eubacteriales bacterium | reverse complement strand
GTTTCCGGCTTCTGCTGAACAAAAAATCTTTTTTATGCCCGTAGGGGCGGGGTCTACCCGCCCGCTCCTAAGGAACCTGTACAACCATTCCGGCGGCATCCACCCCGCCGGATTTTGTTTCCCTCTTGCGTCGCGGTAAATTGAACAATCAGACACGCTCATTGGTGCCCCCTACCCGATCTATCGCGAAAACCACACAAACGGGCGGGTTGACCCCGCCCCTACCGGTTTGAAGGAAAATCGGGTGTTTGCGCAACGCCGGAAAAATGTTTTTCTTTGCGATCATTTTTCGGTCCGGGTTGACACCACCATTACAAAATGCTATAATATGGTCATTCCGAAAGCAATACATGGGGTAAAAACATGGAAATTGAATTTCCAAAAAGGAAAATAATTCGGCTAAAAGAGTTTGATTATAGCACGCAAGGCGCTTATTTCATTACAATATGCACCCACAGAAGAAAAAATATTTTATCTGACATCGTAGAGGAAATTAAGCAACCTCCGCAACTGCCGGCTTCAAATCCGTCAGAACAAGAACACCCCCTCCTGTTTCCGGAACGTTCTTTTAATCCATTCCTTACTCCTTACGGAACAATCGCAGAAAAGTGGATTCAAAGCATGTCAACATACGATCGGAATTATTCGGTTGACTGTTATGTAATTATGCCAAATCACATACATTTATTGTTATCCATAATAAAAGGAGAAAAAACGGCACCTGCCCATACAATCAATGCCGTGGTAGGGTGGTTGAAATATCAAATCACAAAAGAAATTAAAGCCATGCAAAAAGGGCTTGAAGAAAAAATTTTTCAGCGCTCTTTTTATGACCATGTCATCCGCAACAACGACGATTATAACGAAACATACAAATACATCAATGAAAATCCGGCGCACTGGACTTTCGACAGACTCAATCCCGAATTTCCGGGAAGCGATGATGTTACAGACCATCTGTAAAAATTTGCGGGGCGGCAATTGCCGCCCCGCATTTTTATATGTTTTTTGCGACGGGAAGAAACATCGGGCTTCCGTGAAAATTATCCGCGGTCGTCCGGCTTTCCGCTCCGGTCGGCGGCATCCGTCATTCCCTCCCCGATCAGATATGCGATCACGGAAGCGGCAGACATTACCGCGCCGGATACGGTCTCTGCCAACGCAGCATCTCCGCGAAATGCAAGCACTGCTCCGCCGATCATTCCCGCAACGGCAATCCAGAATTTTCTGGAGGTCAGTTTCCTTTTCCAGCTCATAAAAAGCTCCTTTCTTTTTTACAGTGAAAGTTATTTTCCGTTTTTTCAAGCCAGGAAGTGTGTGAAAAGTGAGGTCAGAAAGCCGCCGGCAAGCGCGCCGATCAAATACCCGACCACGCTCTCCCAACGTTTGATCGGCACCGCCTTCAGATCCGAGACATCCGTTTTGATCTCTTCCATGTGCCGGCTCATCAGCTCCTGCTTTGTTGCAATGGCAGCCACGGACTGCACCAGCGCACGCAGGTCGGCAGACTGGTGCTCCAATGCTTTGATCCGTCCCTCCAGTCCCCGCATCACCGCCCGGTCCTCCGCTTCCCTTGCAACCAGTTCCTCCTGTGTCATTGCGTTTCAACGCCTCCCGTTTCTGAAAACCTCGGAACCTCCGCCTCCCGGACAACCGCTTCACTGTAGCGCTGTTCCGGCATATACAGATGAAACAGCTTGTGTCCCGTTTCCGCGCGGAGCCGTACATACCCGTTTTCCAGTTTTTCTGCTTTCATAAAATAACCCGTTCCTTTCAAGAATATTTTCACAGGCAGCCGCACTCACTGTGCACTGCCATTGGTATTGCTCATGGCGTTGATAACCGCCTGCACAAGATTCACGCTGGCGGGATTTTCAAGCCCCAGCGAATTCGTCCAGGAAAGAACACCGTCCGCAGAAACGCTCGGCGTAAAGACCGCCTGCGCCAGTGCCGCCGTAATTGCCGCCTGACTCATCAGATCGGTGGGGCTGCTTCCGGTCGTCTGCGTGATCCGCTCTCCGCTGACCGCGTCCTCCGGAAGCCGTTGGAGCTTGTCCCGCAGGTTGTTCATATACCGGATCAGGGCGGTCACCGGAAGCGTATGCCCCTCGGAGAGAATCCATTCTTCCGTGCCGAAGTCCGATTCCCAATACTGCGGAACCGCTTCCGTAAGCTTTGTCACCACGGGGGATGCCAGCACGTAGCAGGTCTGCTTTCCGTCCGTCAGCATTTCACTGGTGGTTGCATCGCCATCGGCATACGCCCGAATGCCGATCCGTTGAATCACCTCGGAATTTTCATAATCAATCTCATCCCGAACCGTACCGATTCCGTGCATTCCGGACGGGAAACGATCGGCAGCATCAAAAGACAACTCCGTGGAACGATATTTTTCGTATTCCCCGTTCCGGTACCCCGACCAGCAGAAATGGATGCAGATGTCCTTGACATAGGTCGGATTGTCGTAAGCGGCAAGCCAGTAGAGCTTGCTGACCGTCTTTCCGGAAGCAGTGCGGAACTCTCTTTTCTGAAATTCGGTTCCGACATTCTGATAAAGGATTGCCGTCGTCCCATCGGTATAACGAGCACAGATATAGCATCCGTCTCCGAGATTTGCTTGTTCCCGGCGGGTGGAAAGCGTTCCGCAAAACTGCCCGGTATACCCATATGTATTTTCAAAGACGGAAAGATAATTCAGCGACCCAAGACTGTTCCGGTACCAGCTTCCGTCACTTTGCTGTACCCATCCCTGCTTTGCAAGAACCGTGTCCGAATCAAACAGATTGAATCCGATGGTTTTGATTCCGGTCACTCCGACCGAGAGCAGTTTTCCGTTCTCTTTCTCATAAAACAGCTCTGGGAAAAGCTTCCGGAATTCTGCGGGATCCTCCGGCTCATTGCCTGTACCGAACATTTTGGTCAAATCAAACAGCTGCGGTCGGAAGCAGAGATTCACAGTACTTCCAAGCCGCACCCAAAGCACAACATCAACGAAAGAAGAGGTTGCATCCTCCTCCTGCAATGTAAAAATAACACCGCTTCCCGTTGTATCTGTCACAAGCGTCCGAGTCAGAACTCCGGTACCGTCGTATTGGTTCATCAGACATACGGCACCCTTGCCATTCTCATTCATCGCGTCTCCGCCGGTGAGAAAATATTTGTGTCCGACAGGAATATTGCCGCCGAAAATACTGATTCCGGTTCCGACTCCTGCCGGAGAACTTCCGCTGACCGAAACGGAACCGTCTCCGTTGTTTGTAAAGGTGATACCATCCTTGGTCTGCGTCTGCGGATACTTTGTCCGGTCAATCAGCTGGTTCCAGACAACGGATCTGCCATAGATTCCGGCAATCCGTGCGAAGCCGTCCGAGACGGACTTTTCACCTGCCGTCGTCCGCCTGACAAAAGCGGTTTCATCATCCACGGTCGTGGTTGAAACCAAACTCTCGGCAAGTCCTGCCGTCAGCCCCGCATAATATCCGTCAATATTCGCCTTGTTCGCAACTGCCGCTTCCGCCTCTGTCGCACTTTGCAAAGCGGTTGCGGCGTCGGTCTTTGCGGTCAACGCATTTTCCGCCGCTGTAGTCGCCGTTTGCAAAGCAAGTGCGGCATCCTCCGTCGCTTTTACGGAATTTGCTTCTGCGGTTGCCGCAGATTGCTTTGCGACCGCAATATCGGATGCCGCACGCGTTGCGGTCTGTTTGGCAGTCTCCGCGCTTGCAGATGCCGCCTGCGCGCTTTCCAATGCGGTCTGTGCTTTTTCCCCGGCTGCAGAAGCTGCAAGGTTTGCCTTGCCTGCATCTGCGGCGGCAGTCTTTGCATCGCTTGACGCAAGCTCCGCCATCTGCTCGGCGAGCGAAGCGGCATCGGATGCATTTTTCGCTGTCGTCTCGGAAATACTTGATCGACGGGACGCCGCCGTTGCGGTATCCGACGCGTCTTTTGCCAGATACAATGCACCTGACAGGTCTGCCTGTACTTTTACCAGCGTGGTTTCCAGCTGGTCTGTCTTTTTCGTTGCATTGCCTGCAGCCGCCGCTGCCTCCTCGGCTTTGGTTGCCGCCGCGGCAGATTCTGACTTGGCTCCTGCCGCAATGTTTTTTGCCTCTGTTGCGGTCGTCTGAATTCCTGCAACTGCGGTTTTTGCTTCGTTTGCAGTCTGCAAGGCACCGGCGGATTGCGTTTTCACTTCGCTCAGCTGCTCAACCGCGTGCTTTCCGTATTCCAACGCATCATCCGCAGTATACTGAACGGTCGTAGCAAGAGAAGAAGCGGAGGACGCAAGCCTTTTTGCCTCTGCAGCGTCAGATGCAACCTTTGCCTCATTGGAAAGAAGACGCTGAATCAGATCCGGATAGGTATCCTCCAATGTCTCGCCAAGCTGAAGATTTTTATCAAAGGACACCTGAAAAACCTGCGTCTGCCAAAGGATTGCGGTACTTCCGTCCGTCTCTTTTTCAAAGGACAGCTCCATATCCACACAGCCAAGAGAGGTAATCCGGTCGGTCAGCGCATAGGTCAGCTCCACCTTCGTCCCGCTATTCGTCGTAGTCATCACAAGCCCGTCCGTCTGATCGGCATATAACCCGCGGGCTGTGACCGAAAGATGCGGCGTGCAGGCGGACAAATCCACGGAGTTCTGCATCCGGTCCAATACAAATGTCAGACTGTTCACCAGATGATCGTCTTCCACTCCCACGTGAATATATCGGGTTTGGGGAGCATTTCCAACAAACTCAACGGTCATTTTAATCTCCTTTTTTATTGATAGTTTTTTTCGAAAACTCCTTTTCGCAGGTTTCATTATAGAAACGGCAAAAGTGCCCGGCGTGCCGGGATGTGCCGGAGCGTGCCGGATTTCATGTCTGCTTTCTTCAGAATCTCCCTGAAAACGCAAAACGCCCCCGCTCCAATCAACAGGAGCGGAGGCGCCTTGTGCCGTCATGAGGATCCGCATCCGGATTCCGGCGACAGCATTCGGACGATGACCGGAAAAGCGCAAAAGCATTCTTTTTCACCATTCCGGCAGAGAGAAAAGCCAATGATCACAAGAGATTCTGCGATCCGTTCGCCTTTATTCTCTTATTTCGTCTTGATAGAATTTTCGTAGGACTCGATCATCTTCTTGACCATCTGACCACCTACGGAACCAGCCTGCTTCGCGGTGATGTCACCGTTGTAGCCCTGCGCAAGGTTGACACCAACCTCGCTTGCAGCTTCCATCTTGAATCTTTCCAGAGCTTCCTTTGCTTCCGGAACAAGAGTCTTGTTGCTAGCCATTGTTTTCTCCTCTTCTGAACGGTCTGCTCTCTCTCCGACCGTTCATTTGAGAATCAAACGCGGTCAGGGATTTTTCGCATCCGTTCGACTATCTATATCATTGAGTCGCCCGCGACTGACCGTGTGCGGCTCTGATACTATTATTTGTCCCATGCATGCTTTTATGAATGGAAATCCTTTCATGCGGAAATCGCCTGTATAACGCATCTTCAAATATGCAATACAAAAAATATAAAACCATAAATTCCGGCTTTTCCGTTCTCTTTCATTTTTCCCTTGACAAAAGAAAAATAACGTGTATAATGAAAACTGTATTTTTTGATTCCGCAAAATCCGACACTTGCGGAAGGAGGTTCCCTATGAAGTCCGTACAAATCCGAAAGCTTACCCTGTCTGCCATGTTCGGCGCCCTTGTTTTCTGCGCCACATGGATCTCTTTTCCGACCCCCTTTGCCGGGAACATCAACCTCGGCGACACCTTTCTGCTCCTTTGCGCATGGTGCCTTGGCGGGATTCCCGGTGCTGTTGCCTGTGCCGCAGGCGCCGCGCTGACCGACCTTGCCGGCGGATATGCTATATATGCTCCCGGAACCTTCGTCATCAAGGTTCTGATGGGACTGGCGGCACTCGGCGTGCTCCGCCTGACGCACCGGTTCCCTTCCCTTGCTTCCCGCCTGATTTCCGGAGTTGCCGCGGAAGCTGTCATGATTTTCGGCTACTATATTTACGAAGCATTCATTCTCGCCTACGGAGCCGTTCCGTCTCTTGCCAACCTTCCGATGAATGCCATTCAGGGCGGCTCGTGTCTCCTGATTGCGGCAATTCTGTATCCGGTCGTCCGTCTCATTCCCTATTTCAAGGAAAACGAGCAATGAAAACGTTTCCGCTTGTCCGAATTTTTTCTGTGCTTTTTGCGGCAATCCTTTTGCTGACGGTACTTTCCTCCTGCTCGGAACCTTACCGCAAACTTTATGAAGAAGAGCAGGACGGAATCACCTACTGCGTCCGAGGTTTTTCCGGAAAGCCCCGGCATTTGGTCATCAAGCGTGGTGACCGGATTCTTTTCTCTGTCTCCATCGAAAGTGATGCCTCAGTGCGTGCATTGGATGAAAAATACGGCTTGCTTCTGACCGATCTGAATTTTGACGGAAAGACCGATGTGCTCCTTCCCGTCCGCCGTACCGGAGAATGCATCGAATATGTCGTGTTTCTGCAATCCGAAGACGGTGAAGCCTTTACAAAGTCGGAAGAACTGAGCGGGCTGTGCAACCTGCGCGCAGACGCGGACAGAACAGCGGTCTTTGCTTTTTCCCACACCTATACCACGGAAAAGGCATACGGCGATACTCCCAGCGTTTCCGTATCCACCGATCGGGCAACCAAATATGTCTGGGAAAACGGCATACCGGAACCGGAAATGTACGTCTCCATCACCTATTATTCGGAGACCGGTCTGTATTGCTATTCGGTCGCCTACTACGACAGCCTGCGCAAAAAGTTCAATGATTCCGATGATGTCTGGCTTAAGCCGGAGGAATACGCAGACAAGGATATGTCCTTTCTCTATTATTTTCGCTGACGCAAAAGACTGCAACATTTTATTTTTTATTTTTCCGGCTGAACATACCGTTCTTGCAGAACCGGCTTCCGCTTTCCTAAAAGGGCGGTTCGAAAAACCCGTTTTGAGTTTTTCGAACCGCCCTTTATAACGATTTTATACCAGCAGATACTGTACGCCGGAAAGTGAATCCGGAGCGTCCGCCGCAGGAGACCCGGAAAGCGGATTCATCCCGGCGACCTCCGCAACCGATCTGTGATAGCGTTTGGATACCGTCCAAAGCGTATCTTCCCGTGACGGATAGCAGATGGTGTATCCGCCGTCGCCGGCAGGAAGCTCTTCGCCGAAACGCGCACTGTGCAAAACGGTTGCCTGTGAATTCCCATAGGTTGCAAGCGTCACGGCAAGCTCCGCGTCCACGGCGATCCGTTCCCCATCCACACGGGCACGGCAGGTGATTGGAAGAATCTGCGCATCGCATCCGGCAAGTTCTTCTCCGCCGCCGTCGGTTCCGTACCGGAACGGAATTTCAAACTCCTGCGCCCCCATATCCTCCTCACAGGTATAAACCACATGGCACCTGCATTTTCCGGACAGAATCAGCTTTCCTTTTTCCGTTTCCGTTGCCGTGACCGACGGGCTCAGCATCACATCCACGACAGATGCGCCCGGGCGGATTCCTGCTTCCTCCAGCGTCAGGGTCTGGTTAAGCGAAAAGTTTCCGACACCGCTTTTCAGTGCACGCCGGAAGGTATAGTCCGCATACTGCATCTCACCGTCCGCCGCAGTCGAATAAAGATCCCTCGTATAAGGAACCGTCTCATTCTTTCTTGCCCACGCTTCGGGCACAACGGTCACCTCGCAGAGAATCCGTCCCTCCTCCACGGTAATGTTAATCCCCGTGCAGGTTCCCCGCGCCACGGAATCGCAATTCACGGCGGCACCATCCACCGGAACGCTCTGACTGAACGGAATCCGGCGCAAAACGGTTCCCGGAAGTTCTCCGCTTCCATCCCGGCAATACAACAGCTTCAGGCAAACCTCACCGCGACAGTTGACGCAACCGCTCCCCGCCGTCGCTTCCGTCATCAGCACCTCCGCGTTTGCACAAACCACCCGGAGATTTTCGGACGGAGCCTCCGGCAGAATTTCATCCGCAAGGGAAAACGGCGTGCCGATCCCATAAAAGAGACGAACACATTCCACGCTTTTCCGGAGCCGCTGGAGTGCCTCCTCCTGCGTTCCGGTGACCGCCTCCTCCGGAACCATCGTTCCGAACAGATGCACGCCGGAACGCAGGCGGCACCGCACCGAAATCCTGCGCGGAGCTAAAACCCTCCCGCTCACCCCTTCCGGGGTATTTTCCGCATAGCAAAGAAATCCGTCTCCGATCTCAAAATCAGAAGGAATCTCCACCGGAACACTGAACTGATAGTCGCCTGCCTGCGAGGTACAGTACAGACCGCCGTCTTCTCCGAGATAGAGAACGCTGTAGTCCATATTTCCGGAAAAATCGACCGTTCCGGCACCGATAAACTTATCCGCCGGCTGTGCCGTCGCGGTAACACGAAGAAGCCGCTTGACCGGCGGCTGATAATCCGGGAGGGAAAAATCAGCGGACAGCTCCGTCACAATCTGTTTTTCGCAAACAGGAGCCTGTACCCGCATGCCTCCGCTCTCTTTTACACCGTTTTCCATACCATATCCGCTCCTTTTCGCATTGATGCTACATTCTATGCCGGGATCGAAAAAATTATGTCAGGACCTCACAAGTCAAAAGCGCTTCGCACGACTGCACAAAGCAAATCGCGCGGAGCGCCCTTCCGATAAAAATAACTTTACTTTTTCAGCTCACCGAGATAGTACTTCTTCTTTCCGCGGCGGATGACAAAATAGCTGCCGCCCAGTGCATTGGAAGCATCCAGCACCACGTCAATGTTCGGAATCGTCTCTCCGTTGAGCGACAGCGAGCCGTTGGAAATGAACTCCCGCGCTTCCCGCTTGGAAGAACAGATGCCGGCAGAAACCAGCACATCCATCACTGGTCCCCCCGTGGTCTCAAAGTGCGGAACGTCCTTCAGTCCCGCCAGAAGATCGTGCATCGGGATTTCCCGGATATTGCCCGCGAAGAGCTGTTCGCTGATCCGCACAGCGGACTCGTAAGCGCCTTCTCCGTGCAAATCTCTCAGAATCTCTTCCGCCAGCTTCTTCTGTGCCAACCGCTTTTCGGGAGCGGCATTGTGCTCTTTCTCAATGGCTTCAATCTCTTCCCGCGAGAGGAAGGTCAGACGCTTGAGATATTCAATCACCATGCTGTCCTCGGAATTCAGCAGGAACTGATACAACTCATACGAGCTGGTCTTTTCCTTGTCCAGCCAAACGGCGTTCCCTTCGCTCTTTCCGAACTTATTTCCGTGCGAATCCGTCACCAGCGGCATGGTCATGGCATAAACCTCGTCCCCCGTGGTCTTGCGGATCAGCTCGATTCCCGTCGTGATGTTGCCCCACTGATCGGAACCTGCCACCTGCAAATCCACACCGCGGTGCTCATGCAGGTACTTGAAATCCAGTCCCTGAATCAGCATGTAGGAGAACTCCGCATAGGAAATCCCGCTCTCCATCTGCCGCCGGATCAGATCCTTGCTGAGCATATATCCCACATTGATATATTTTCCGTAGTCCCGGAAAAAGTCAATGATCGTAATATCCTTGACCCAATCGTAATTGTTGATTACTTCGTACGGGAAGATTTTCTGCAACTGCTTTTTCAGACAGTCAAAATTGTGACGCACTTCTTCCGGATCGGAGAGCTTTCTCTCCACCGTTCCGCGCGGATCTCCGATCAGACCCGTCGCCATTCCGACCAACAGGAGCGGATGGTGTCCCGCCGCCGCCAGCCGACGCGTAATCAGAAAAGACGAATAGTGTCCGAGATGAAGGCTGTCCGCCGTCGGGTCGGTTCCGATATAGAACGTCATTCCCCCTGCGTTGAGTTTGTCAATCAGTTCCGGACTGGAAATATCCTGAATCAATCCTCGCCATTTCAGATCTTCGTAAAGTGTCATCGATCTAATCATCCTCCGTATTTTTCAATCATCCGCGCCGCCCTCTGCAACCGGATCAAATTATTTGGACAGAGATAGTATAACACAAAAAAAACGCCCCGTCAATACCGGAGCACACTTTTTTGCGGTAACCGCAATTGACAGCGGCTTTCAAACATGTTATACTGACAACCGGGAATCAAAGTGCAGAAAGAGAGGCAACATGCAATGATGGAACGCGAACAGCAGATACACCCCCTTCCACCGGTTTTCGATCAGAACAGCCGGGTTCTGATCCTCGGAAGCTTCCCTTCCGTCCAATCCAGAGCCGCCGGGTTCTACTACGGGCATCCGCAAAACCGCTTCTGGCGGATGCTGGAGGGCGTTTACCGGGAAGAGGTTCCGACAGAACCGGAAGGAAAAATCCGCTTTCTGCTGTCGCACTGCATCGCGCTATGGGACATGATTGCCTCCTGTACGATTGCCGGCTCCTCCGACGCACAGATCCGGGATGTTCTCCCGAACGAGCTTTCCCTGATTTTTTCCGCCGCACCGATCCGTGCGGTCTGTCTGAACGGGAAAACCGCCTACCGGTATTATCTCCGGTATGCGCCATCCGGGATCGCCGTCCCGGCGCTCTGCCTGCCCTCAACCAGCCCCGCCAATGCCTCTGTATCCCTTTCCGACCTTGTCTCGGCATGGGGAGCTGTTTTGGCAGAGCGAAACGATGTGCCTGCATCCGCAAACAAAACGTAAGCGTCATTTCTTTGCGGCAAAGGTGTCTTTATTCCCGGTGCAACAGCCGCCTTCCCACCGCAACCGCAAAGCATCTGACCTTCTGAACCAGAAAGCGAACCGGATAAATCAGATTCCAGAACGCCGCATAAAGACGGTACCAACGGCTGTCCGCAAAGACATGACGCTTTCCGCGGTAGAATTCCGTCACATATCCGAGCACCCATTCCCTCGGTACCCGTTCCTTCCGGTAGGTGTTGTCGCCGCGCGTAATGTATCCGTCTTTCGTCACGCCGATGATCCGATGCAGAATATAGCGCCCGTCCGGCGCCAGATACAGCGGCAGATCCCACTTTTTCAGACGTTGCCCCTCTTTTACCGCACAAAAAATCACACGATCCCGGCGGTCACGCAGCATTGGCCGCATACTGCTTCCGGATGTCGTGCTGACATAAAATCCGTCCGCCCGCAAAATCTGTGCGATGGTTTTCTCCGTCATTGCAGAATTTCCGCAGCGCGAAGCTGTTCCACAACTCTCCGCACCGCAGTGGCGGCGGTCTCCCGTTCCACGTCATATTCCGAAAGCAATGCCTCCGTCAGCTCCGCTTCCGTGCAATCCTTCTCTGCCATCCGCTTCCACAGAAAGGCGCCGGTTTCATTGAGCTGTACCATCCCATGGAAGCTTTTGCTGGTTGCTCCTACGGGAACCGCGACAAACATTCCCCCTACAGGCTGAATGGTAAAATCCTTTTTGATCTGCATTACGCTTCCTCCTTTTTTCGCACCGTCCGGTAAGCGAGCCGGGCGGCATCATCCGAAATATTGCATGTAAGCACCCAAAACGGTACCGACCGGATCAGCGCATTCACCATGGAAAGCTGACGGTCAACCGCTTCCCGGTCGCCACGCAGATACAACTGCGGCATCAGCCGGGCAATCGCCTCCGGCTCCGAAGCCGGGCGGATTGCGTTCGTTTCTCCCCGCTCCAAAAACAGGATTCCCGCCAGAGAAGCCGAACAGTTTTCTCCCCAATTCTCTTTTCCGTTCCACGGAGTTCCGAACACGGTAAAGGTTCCGTTCTCCTCCCACCGGTACAAGGGTTTATCGCCATTGATGATTCTGCACCCCGGTACGTTCTTCATCCAAAGCTTTGTATGCGTGGATTTTCCGACCCCGCTGGGAGCGGTAAACGCATAGGCGAAACCATCCGCCTCCACCACAGAGGAGTGCATCAGAAAAATCCGGTACGGAATCAGCCCCTCGCAGATTTTACGGTAAACACAGATTCCTTCACAGCAATCCAACGGAAAATCCCCGTTGCGGCTCTCCTCCAGAATCTCCTCTTCCGTCGCAGACACGCAAAACGCCGCATCTGTTCCCTCTGCCAGATACTTTTTGCAAAGGTGCTCCAGATAGGGATATCGGTTGTCGATCCGGATTCTGACACCGGCAAGCTCTATGGTAAACATCGGAACATCCCTCCTCTGCTCTGTCATTTACCATCATCTTAGCATATTCCGTCGTCTTTTGCAAGCATTTTCCCACAAAAGAAGGATTCTTTTTTCATTTTGACGAAAAGTTTTTCTGTTTTTTTCAAAAAAACTCTTTTCTTTTTCTCATTTCTATTGTATAATGAAATCTGGTATTCCTTCTCATATCTGAAGAAAAGGAAAAAGTCCCGTCGTTTCCTGAAACGGAACAACGGAGGAAAGGATTTTGGAGCAGAGCAATGAAACAAAAGCACACGATTACTGTTGCGGACATGGAACTGAATATCATCAGCGACGCATCTCCGGATGAGGTGGAAAATATCGTCGGGATTCTTGACCGCCGCATGCGGGAAATCAACCTGAAAAGCCCCCGCTGTACCAAAAACGAGGCGGCAATTCTTTGCGCGCTCACTTATTGCTCGGAACGGATGGCAATGCAGGAGGCGTTCAAGAAGGTAGAGAAGGACGCGTTCCGCTACGCAAGCGAAAACGAAAAACTGAAAAAGACCATTGAAAGCATGCAGGAGGAGATTGACAACCTGCGCAAGGATGCCGGCGTCATGCGCTCCATTCTGGACAGAGCCTCCATTACCACTCCTCCCCAGCCCGCAACCGCAGAAAAGCCCAAGTACGTTCCGAAGCCGTTTGTGAAAAAGACGGAAGTTCCCGAACCGGCAGAGGAAGAACCTGCCGCTGAGCCTGCCGTGGCGCAACCGACCGCTGCAGTCCCTCCCGTAGCCGCCGAAGCGGAAACGGACGAGGACACCGACAAAAAGACGGCACAGAAGAATGGAAACAAGACCCGTGTCGGTACGATGTTCGATCTTCTGACCTTCAGTGACATTTGATTTCTCACGGCAAAAATACATGAAACGTTTACCCGAACTGCTGTGCCCCGCCGGCTCCCCCGACGCTCTGGACGCGGCAATTGAAGGCGGTGCCGATGCCGTTTATCTCGGCACAACCGCTTTCAACGCAAGAATGAATGCCCATAATTTCGGCGGAGATGCTTTGCGCTCCGCCGTTTTGCGCGCACATGCCTATGGAGTCAAAATCTATGTAACCCTGAATACGCTGGTCACCGACCGGGAGCTTCCCGCCTTCGTAGACGCGGCAAAGGACGCCTACCGTGCGGGAGCCGACGCGCTGATCGTCGCGGACATGGGCGGTGCCGCCGCAATCCGCCGCGCGGTTCCCGGAGGAGAACTCCATGCCAGCACGCAGATGTCAGGGCACAACCTCGCCATGGCGGAAGAACTGTCCCGCCTCGGCTTTTCCCGCATGGTCGTCGCGCGGGAAACCTCAAAGCCGGATTTGGAGCAATTGATGGCAAACAGCCCCGTTGAAATCGAAATGTTCGTGCACGGTGCGCTCTGCGTCTGTCATTCCGGACAGTGTCTGTTTTCCTCCATGGTCGGCGGCAGAAGCGGAAACCGCGGAGAATGTGCACAGCCGTGCAGACTTCCCTATGCCTCCGGCAAAACTCCGTCGGGAGAAACGCCGGGGCGAGGCAAAAATGCCGGACAAAAAAAGCAGGAGACCTATCCGCTTTCCCTGAAAGACCTCAGCCTCGCCTCACACGTTCCGGAGCTGATTGCACTGGGAGTGTCCTCCCTGAAAATCGAGGGCAGAATGAAATCCCCGGAATATGTCCGTGATACAACGCGCATCTGGCGCAGACTGCTGGACGAGGGGCGTGCGGCAACGCCGGAGGAAATGCGGGAGCTTGCCGACATTTTTTCCCGCGGCGGATTCACGGATGCATACTACACCGGAAAAATCGGTCACGGCATGCTCGGCGTCCGGACGGAAACCGACAAGAGCAATTCCCGTGCGCGGGAACCGTTCCGCGGACTGACGCGGAAAATTCCGCTGAACGTCCACGCAAGAGTAATCGCGGAAGAGCCAAGCCTTCTGACGCTCTCCGACGGAATGCGCTCGGTAACGGTGACCGGCGACATCCCGCAACCGGCGCGCACTGCACCGCTGACGCGGGAAACAGTGGAGAAAAATCTGAACCGCTTCGGCGGAACCCCCTACTCCGCAAGCGAATTCCGGCTGGAGCTTTCGGAAGGACTGATGCTTCCCCTGTCCCGGCTGAATGACCTGCGCCGCCGGGCGGTCGCCGCTTGGGAAAGCGGAACCGTGAACAAACCATGCCCCGAAATGTTCCCGTGGGAGCCGGAAGTTCCCGCAGGAGAACGGGAACAATGCAACAGTGCACGGTTTTACCGACCGGAGCAGATTACAAAGGAAGCAAAAGCATTTTTCGACCGCATTTATCTTCCTTTGCAGCACTTTACTCCGGACGCGGACGGAGTTCTTCTACCGCCGGTCATTTTCGACCATGAGCAAAAGGCAGCGGAAACACTTCTGAGGGCGGCAAAAGAAAAAGGCGCCGTGCGGGCGCTGGTCGGGAATATCGGACATATCGGGCTGGTGCGCCGCGCGGGGCTGACTCCGGTCGGAGATTACCGGCTCAACATCACCAACCGCGAAAGTATGCGCCGTGCGGAAGCACTCGGACTTTCCGAAGCCATCCTTTCTCCGGAGCTGACCCTGCCGCAGGCAAGGGACATCGGCGGAGCCGCCGCTCTGATCGTTTACGGAAGAATCCCGCTGATGACGCTGGAAAAATGCGTTTCCCGCGAGGTCTCCGACTGCACGGCATGCTCCGGTGACCATGTTCTTCTCCGCGACCGCACCGGCACGGAATTTCCGGTTCTGCGGGAATGGGAGCACCGGAATGTCATTTACAACAGTGTTCCGACCTCCATGTCCGACCGGCAGGACCGTCTGATCCGCGCAAAAATTCTGTCCCGTCATTTCCTTTTCTCAACCGAATCCCCGGAAGAGGTAAACCGCGTGCTCCGCGCCTTTGAAACCGGTGCTCCGCTTCCGGGAAATGTCCGCCGGATTCTATAAGTCACTTGCCCTCCTCTTATAAAAATCCCGCACAGCAAAAGCCGGATACGACTTTCGCTGTGCGGGGTTTTCGTTTTATTCCGATTCCTTATCTTTCTCGGCCTCTTCTGTCTCTGCCGATGCTTTGGTTTCTGTGCGGTTGACCGAAAGCTTCGGGACAAAATGCACCAAAGCCTTTCCGATCGCGGTGGAAAGCACCGTGCAGACGCCGACCTCCACCAAACCGTTGACGCCGGCGATAAAGATCAGAATATCAATCAGATTCATCTGCGACACATCAATGACGCTTCCGCCGCCGAAGTCCAACGCCACGCCATGGAAGAAGAGCGCAAACGTAAGCACGAAAAGAAGGGTATTCAGCGCCGCCGCAGAGAAGGAGGTCACCGTAAAGGCAAGCAGATCCTTGCCGGTTCCCCGCCGGATGCCGCGGCAAATGATTCCGCAAAGGTAGCCCATCAGTGCGCGCGGAACAATGCAAAGAACCAGCGTTCCAACCGGATTGATACCGAACAACAGCGTTCCGAAGGAGCTGATCCCGAAGCACTGCACAAAGCTTGCAATGCCGAATACCGTGCCGAGCAAAAGACTTGCCATCGGTCCGAGGAGCATCGCCCCCAAAGCAACGGGAATGGTCATAAAGGTAATTTCCACCACTCCCACACGCAAAAAACCCAAAGGAGTAAACGACATAATCAGTTCAATCGCGATCAGCACCGCGCATTCCGTTAAAAATACAACTTTTCTCTGCTCACGGGTTCTCATTTTTGCGGCTTCCTTTCTTCTGCATCGGTTCTGAGCAAAGCGTCAACATCCGACGCTCTCTCTTGGTATTTTCACTTACCCGATTGATTATACCATCTCTTTCCGGAAAAGTCAAGGGAATCCCGCATTTCCTTTCAAAAGGAATTCTGCCGGACAGCACTCCGCATCCGTTCCATGCAAAAGTCCTGCCTTCCTCCGTCCCTTTTTCGTTTCTTTTTGAGACTGCAATCAGCTTTACGGAAAATCAACCCGGATACGGCGATGGATTTTTGCAAGGAGCAGCTCCCGCAAAAAGTGCATTTTCTCCGGTGTGGGAACAGAAAACTCCGCCTGTGTCCCATGCCCGAGCGTTTTGGACTTCCCGGTTCCGGTGCGGTGATAGGGCAACAATGTCACGGAAAGAATCGCTTCATACCGATCGGCAAGATCGGCAATCTTGTCAAGAAAAGCTTCCCTCAGATTTCCGCCCGGCACCACCGGACACCGCAGGACAATCTTTGCACCGATCCCGGCAAGCAGATCGAGATTTTTCAGAATCCGCTCTTCCTCCACACCGGTCAGCATCCGGTGCCATTCGCGGTCTGCTTTGCAGTCATAGAGGAAGGTGTCCACGTAAGGGGCAATTGTCAGAAGCGTCTCCGGTGCGCAACAACCGGAGGTTTCCACGTTCACGGAAATTCCGGCATCCCGGCAAAGAGCCGCCACCGCCGTGGAAAAAGCCGCCTGCGCCATTGGCTCCCCGCCGCTCAGCGTCACCCCGCCGCCATTTCTGTAAAAGCACCGGTCACGCAAAACCAGCCGAAAAACCGCTCCGGCGGTAATGTCCTCTCCAACGACCCGCAAGGCTCCCGTCGGACATTCCACGGCACATCTTCCGCAAACCGTACAGGATTGACGGTCAAGCAGATGTACCTGACCGGAAAACCGATGACATCCGTTTCCGCAGGCAACTGCGCAAAGGCGGCAGGAAATACAGCTTTGCTCCGCAAAAGCCAACTCCCGATCGCGGGAAAGAGACTCCGCATTATGACACCAGACGCAGGAAAGCGGGCATCCTTTGAGAAACACCGTCGTCCGGATCCCTTCCCCGTCCTCCACGGAATAACGTTGCAGATGAAAGATCCGTCCCATCTCGTCCTCTGCCCGCATCAATATTCCGTCCTTTCTATAATCTCCTGTTGCAATGTTGGATTGAGACGAACAAAATAGTCGCTGTAACCGCCGATCCGAACCAACAGATCCCCGTGATCTTCCGGATGAATTTTCGCATCCTCCAGCGTCGCGCGATCCACTGCGTTGATCTGCATTTCTATCCCGCCCCGCTCCATAAAAGCGCGGATCATCGACACCAGCAAATGGCGCTTCCCGTCGTTAAAACTGCTTTTGGAAAACTTCACATTCACGACCATCCCGGCAAGAAACAATGACTGATCCCACCCCGTCAGAGAGCGGATCATCGCAGTCGGACCGTTCGTATCTCTCCCCTGCACCGGGCAACACCCGTCCGAATAGGAGACATGCGCAAGCCTTCCGTCGAAGGTCGCCTGTGTACCGGCGCCAAAATCCGCATGCATCACATAAGAAAAGGTTCCCGGAATCAGATACTTTCCGTTTGGCAGGGTGCAGAAGGAATTTCCCCGGATGATCCGCGCAAGCTCGGCAGCAATAGAATCGGCGCGGTCGTCATCATTTCCATAGTGCGGAAGGCGATGAAGGATGTATTGCCGGAGCGGCTCCTGTCCCTCGAAATTATCCGAGACAATTTTCAAAAACGCCGCCGGCGTCAGCCGCTTTTCTTCAAAGCAAAGCACCTTCAGAGCAACAAAGGAATCCACTGCCGTCGCAAACCCGATATATACCGGCTCCACAAAAACGTACTTCGCACCTCCACCGTACAACCCCTTGCAACGCTCCACACAGTCGTTGACAAAACAGCAAATACGCATCTGATCGCTTCCGTTGCGATCCGCTTCCAAAAGGCGGAATTCATAATCATGGGTCGCGTCCGTCACTCTACGGCGGATTTTTCCGTATACAGGCACAACAACTCTTCCATGGAGGAAACCTCCGGATGCTCCGAAACCACCGACAAAAGAATTGCCGGGAGATTGACCCCAAACGCTGTCGTATGCCCCTTGGTCGCTCCGGAAACCGTTATCTCGGCGCAGGTGGAATGAATATAATTGACCGCGTCCTCTGCCGGAAGTCCCAACTTCCGAAAAGAAGAAACGATTGCCGTGTCGTTAAATAACGCAGGATGTGTCACTCCGCGCCCAAGAAGCCCTGCGGCATACTCCAGAATCTCGTCTCCGGTCTGCTCTGTAACGCAAAGCGCACCGTTCGGGTCGGACATCCGGATATGATCCAACGCCGTCAGAAACAGATAGGTCAGGTCGTTTTCCACCAACGTCCCCTCCGCCCTTTGACCACCAACCATAAATCCGCACGCGGCGCGGGAGAAAACCCGGTCCGAAACCCCAAGACAGAAAAAGTCAATCAGCTCCTGCGCCTCCTCCCGCGTAAGACGCCCTTGTGCGCAATCCGTTTCGTAATACGGTAGCAGGTAGCGATCGGGTCTGCCGAACGGGAACAGCCCAAAAAGATTGGAAAGGAAGAAATGAACACTCTGAATCGCCTCAAAAAAAGTTTCGGCAGGGTATTCCGGTACCCGTCGCATCGCCGCAGACATCCGCAACAGCTCCTCCTGCCGTTTTCCCTCCGCCTCCTTAGCAAGTTCTGCCGCGCGGTCGGCATAGCGGTGCGCAAGATCCAGAACCGCTTCCAGCTCAACAATACAGCACTCGCAGAATTCTTCCTTTTCCGCAATACTGTAATCCTCGTCCATCAAAGTATCCCGCCGCGAAAAAGTCTCCCGTTTCTCCTTCAGCTCCCGCAAAACTCCGCCGACTCCGACATGAAGCAACTTCTCAAAATCCAGCGCAATATGATCCTTCCGTGCCCCTCCATAATGCAGGGGGAAGCAGGAGCATTCGTCAAATGCCTGACAAAGCACCTGATAATCCCTTGCTTCGGCTTCATTCATATGCGGCAGATACAGGCGCCCCGCAAGCAAATCATTTTCACAGATCACCGGCTGTGCCGCATACAGCTCTGCCGCTTCGGCAAGAGAACGGCGGAGTCTTGTGGTTTTTGCCCGCTTGTTTTTCAGCCACCCCTTCAAAAATCCCGGCGTAATAAACCGGTCTCCGGTGCAAAACATCCGGTATTCTCCGTCCTCATAAGGGTTTGTTTCGTTTGGCACCACCAATGTTTTCATTTGCTCCCGTGCGGCAAGAATCCGCTCCGTAACGGGAACCGGTTGATAATTTGCCATAATAATGCTCCTTTTTGAAAAAATAAAAAAAGCTTGACAGCCGCGTTCTTTTGCTGTATCATCATTATAGCAACCGGTTTTTTCTATGTATAGAACATTTCAATTGCAAAATAGAAAAATCATGAACAAAGAGGTGAGAAAATGCTTCTGCATTACCCGATCCGAAATCCGTCCGTCCCCTCCCGTATGGTGGAATTTTCCCATATCCGCCGACCGATTGAAAAACGCTGCTGGAATCGGGATCACCCCATCCTGCTGGAAAACTGCAAGCTGAACATATTCATGAAATCCGACTTTTCCGTGGTCGTCGGGGAGCAGGTCTTTTCCCCCATCTACGGAGACCTCTGCTTCCTTGCTCCGCTGGAACAGCACTACGGGCAGGTTCCCGCCGACATGGACACCGACTATTATCAGCTGGACATCGGATTGCATGCTTTTGACGAGGTTCCGGGAGGAGAGCGCCTGCTTTCCTTCCTGACCGACCGGAAAGCCAATCCGAAAATTTTCGTCCGCCCCTCACAGAGCGATGCACAGGAGGTGCTGGAGGTCTGTGTGCAGGCAGAACGCGCGATTGCCGCCAATCAAACCGCTCGTGCCTATGCAGAGGTCATCCGGTGCCTTGCCCTGTTTGAACGGATTTACCGCGGCAGTACCCAGCCGGAGCCTTCCGTACTTTCAAAAAACGTTGCCAGAACCGTCCGGTATATCGAACAGAACTACAGTGCTTCCATCACGCTCCGGCAATTGTCCGATCTGTGCGGCGTCAGCGAGTCATGGCTCTCCCGCAGCTTCCGTGCCGAAATGGGAGACACCATACACAACTATCTTTTGGAATGCCGTCTCCGGAACGCCGTTCCCCTGCTTTCCGAACACTCTGTCGCGCAGGTCGGATACCTGTGCGGCTTTTCAGACAGCTCCCATTTTATCTCCCAGTTCCGCCGCTTCTTTGGCTGTACACCGACAGAATACCGCAGGCAAAAAAAGATCGCCCCGTAGAATCCTAAAAGCAACAAAAGCGGTGTTAAAAAACTCATTTTGAGCTTTTTTAACACCTCCGACGACGTTTGGCTCGGCGGCTAAACGCCGCCGTTTTGCCGTAAAATAAAGCTAAAAAATAAGGAAAACAAGGCAAAAGCGCCCTAGATAGGGGCTGTGAAAAACATCGAATTTTTTAACAGCCCCTTTGTTGCTGTCTTTTTAGAATGCCGTTTCCTTTTTCGGTGCAAATAATCCTTCCGTCTGCGCTTTTTCCAGCTTCAAAAGCGCCAGCTTCCTCTCAATGCCACCGGCATATCCTGTCAGAGAACCATCCGCACCAACCACACGATGACACGGAACCAGCAGAGAAACCGGGTTGTGCCCAACAGCGCTCCCCACTGCCTGCGCCGACATGGAGGAGCGCCCCAATCGCGCCGCAACAGCTGTCGAAAGTGCGCCATAAGTCGTGGTTTCCCCGTAAGGGATGGAGCGGAGAAGTTCCCACACCAACCGCTGAAACTCCGTCCCGATCAAATGAAGCGGAACGGAAAACGCCGGTTCTCTTCCGGAAAAATAAATGTCCAGCCACCGCCTCGCCTCCGCAAGCAGATCGGTTTCCACCTCTTCCCGCACTTCCGGAAGCCCCGGAGCAAAATACTTTTGTCCGTCAAACCACAACCCGCAAATGCCAATCTCATCCGCCGCCAACAGAATTTTTCCCAGTGGCGAGGAATACCACCTTGTATTCATGTCAAAATTCCTCCCAAAGACATCCTCAGTTCTGCCATGCAATCTCCGCCCCGCGCAGGAGCGGATAATGAACCAGCTCCTCCCCGTCCGGATTCTCGCGCCACAAATGCACTGCGGAAATCCGATGATTGTCATAGGTGGTATAGTAATAGATTCCTTTCGTCGCATTACAGCAGGACGTATAAATGGTAATCTCATATCCGTCCCCGACCGCACAACAGCCGCGTGGCTGATCTACCGTTCCAAGAATATGAAAAAACTGACTCACGCTCTCTGCCTCGGAATCACCCGAAACCGCATTCATTTTCACAAACGCCGCACGGACAAACCGGGACGCGGAGGAAAGATCCCCCGGAAGCCCCATGGCTCCCATCCCGCGGCTGTAGGACTGCAATGGCAATTGATCCGAAAAACGGTTTTCCGGCTGTCGCGGAGACAGCCCCATATAGTTGTTGAGCAGAAGCATCTGCACATCAAACGGCGGATTGTTTGTCAGCACTCCAACCGGATTCGAATGAATGTGAAGCCCGTCCGCCATGGATTCCACCACGATGGATTCCTCCGCGTCAGCGATCAACCAGTGCAGTTGCGCGGTCGGATACTGCCGGCTGAACGGCGTTCCGGTCAGCCGAATCCGTTCCAGAAGCTTCCGCACCTCCCCGACCGACGCGCACTGACCAAGCACCCACGGGAGAAACTCGAACTGTGCAACGTTCTCTTTCCCTTTCTCGACTTCGGAATAGACCGCATTTCCGACAAAATTCAACCCCGCCATGCCAAGACCTTTTTCATTGATCGCGTCATAATAAAGCGGATACCCGTCCGCAACATGCGCCATTCCGAGAATGGCATAGTGTCGATCCATCCACCCCATATGGCGGAATGCCAACGGATATTTTCGTGGGGTAAAGGTAATCTCCTCCCGGTAGGAAAATTCATAGTCCAATGTTCTTCCGAAATAAAAATCCTTCGTTTTGTAGGTCACAGCCGTGCACATACCTGTCCTCCTTCTCTCTGCGTACTTTTCCGGAAAGTGCCGACCGCACATACCGGCAACCGCCGCATTCTTTCCTTTCCGTTAGTGTACCACATTTTTGCCTTTGCTGCAATCGTTCGAAAAAAAACATTTACGAAATCCGGAGGAGCACCTTTGAGCGCCCCTCCGGACAAAAATCTGATTCTTACAACAAAGTGCCTGTCAGCTTTCCGCATGTACAACCGGCTTTTCCGAGTCTTCCGGCGTCCCGTGCTCTGCAGAAACCGGGGCGGTTGCGGTGATTTTCTTCTCCGCCCGACGCAGCATTTTCGGCAGAAGGATTCCGAGAAAGATCGACGTCGAAACCCATGCCATAGGACCTGCGAAAAACAGCATGTTCAGGTTATCCGCAAAGAAGAACGAAACCACCGCACGACTGATCAGCTCCGTCACCCCGCAGAATACCGCAGGAAGCGTATAACCGATCCCCTGCAAAGCCCCCCGCCATGTAAGAAGCGTCGTCATGAACGGGAAGAAAATCACCTGCGTCACAAAATATCTCTGTGCAATCGCAATAATCTCCGGACTGTCCCCGACAAAGAACATATAATAGTATTTCCCGAGGAAAAAGAAAATCAGACCCAACGACCCGCTCCATGCGAGGCAGAAAAAGAAGGTACTGCGAATTCCCTTCCGCACGCGGTCGATCCGCCCGGCTCCGCAGTTCTGCGCGGCAAAATAAACCAGTGCAGATTCAAAATAGAGCATATACCAGACAAGCGACATCGCTTTTCCGCCGGTGGAAATACCGGTAACGGCGGTACTGCCGTGCGAGTTAACCGCTGTCTGCAAAATCAAAGCTCCGATTGCCGTAATGGAGGATTGCAGTCCCATCGGAAGTCCGATTCCGAGAAGAGAGCCGATCGTCCGGAAGGAAATTGCCGCTTCCCTGCTGGAAAAATGCAGAATTTCCATTCGCTTAATAAAAAAGAAGATGTACAGTATCCCGCCAACAGCCGAGGCGCAGACGGACCCCAGTGCCGCTCCGGCAGTTCCGAGCGGAATGATCCGAAGAAAAAGGTAATTGAAAACCACATTCAGTCCGCCGCACAGAGCGGAAACCAAAAGCGGCGTACGGCTGTCCCCCAAAGAACGGAATACCGATGAAAAAATCCAGGAAATGTAGAATACCAGGTTTCCTACATTCGACACCATCATATATGCATATGCCATATCCATCAGATCGTCCGGCGTATTGGTAAGGGTCAGCAAAAGGCGACCGAAAATGCAGAGAAACGCAGAACCCACCACCACGATCGCGGTGGAAATATAGAGAATGTTTGCCATCATTCTGCGCATTCGTTCCCGGTCTCCGGCTCCAAACGCTTTGCCGAGCAGAACCGCAAATCCGGAAATGGTGCCGCTCATCAAGCCGACCGAAAAGCTGGTGATCTGTGAAACCAGACTGACGGCTCCCAGGGCGTTCACTTCCACATACCAGCTGACCATTACGCTGTCCGCCAAAGCATAGACATAGTTCAGCGCCGCGGTCATCATCATGGACATTGCAAAGCTGAAGATCAGCTTTGAGGGCGTCCCGTGCGTCATATCCTTGATCATAAATTACCTCCGCCAGCACCATAGATTTTCCGAAGCGTTATGAAGTAATTTTATTATACGCATTTTCCTCGGAAAAGACAAGAGACTTTTCCGGCATTTCCTTGTACTTTTCCGACATTTTTATAAAGCAAAAACGGACAACCCTATTGCCTTTTCGGGAGAGCCGTGTTATACTTTATAAAAAAGGAGGGGATCGGATGAAGCTTTTGATGACCGGAAAATCCGTCCTGTGCAAACAGACCAACCCCCACGAGCACAAAATCTGGGAAATTGTTGCCAATCTGCAGGGGAGCGGAACCTTTACCTATGACGACGACAAATCCGTCCCGTTTTCGCCTGGGACGATTGTCTGCATTCCGCCGTCGGTCAGTCATTCCAAACAGTCGGAAAACGGCTACCGTGATCTCTGGATCTGGACGGAAGATTTTATTTTGCCGGATCGTCACACGCCGGTCTTTTTTCAGGAGACCGGCGACTACGGCATTATTTCCATGATGCGGATTCTCTACTCGGTGCAGCACCGGAAAATTCCGAATGCGGATGCCATCGGAGCGGCACTTCTCAATTCCATCGAGCAGATGATGCTCTCTTATCTCGGACGTAATCCGATGGATCCGACTGTTGAACGCATCGCGGATCTGATCGTGCGGAATTTTCAGGATCCGGACTTTTCCCTCGATGAAAGCATTACCGCAAGCGGCTATTGCACCGATCATATGCGCCGCCTGTTCCGCCGCGAGACCGGAAAA